>NZ_CDWTMO010000014.1:19358-44690 GCF_977946435.1 Frankia sp. CgKIO3
GTCGATGCCCATGCCGAAGGCGATGGTCGCGACCATGATGATGCCGTCCTCGCGCAGGAAGCGTGCCTGGTGCTCGGCTCTGGCGCGCGCGTCGAGCCCGGCGTGGTAGGGCAGCGCCGTGATCCCGTTCGCCACCAGGAAGTCGGCGATCTTCTCGGTGGAGGACCGGGACAGGCAGTAGACGATTCCCGCATCCGCGGCGTGCTCGGTGTGTAGCAGCTCCAACAGCTGCGCCTTCGGCTCCTTCTTCGGCACGATGCGGTACTGGATGTTCGGACGGTCGAAGTCGGCTACGAAGTGGCGGGCGTTCTCCAGGCCGAGCTCGGTGGCGATGTCGTCGTGCGTCCGCGGGGTCGCGGTGGCGGTCAGCGCGATTCTCGGTACGTTCGGCCAGTGCTCGCGCAGTGCCGACAGCTCGCGGTAGTCGGGCCGGAAGTCGTGTCCCCACTGCGAGACGCAGTGTGCCTCGTCGATGGCGAACAGCGCGATCTCGCCCCGGTCGAGCAGCTTGACCGTCGCGTCGGCGCGCAGCCGCTCCGGCGCCAGGTAGAGCAGGTCGAGGTTACCGGCGAGGAAGGCGGACTCCACGTCGCGACGCTCGTCGAACTCCTGCGCGGAGTTGAGGAACCCCGCGCGGACGCCGAGCGCCCGCAACGCGTCGACCTGGTTCTGCATCAGCGCGATGAGCGGTGACACCACGACGCCGGTGCCGCCCCGCACCAGGGCGGGGATCTGGTAACAGAGCGACTTGCCGCCGCCGGTCGGCATCAGGACGAGCGCGTCGCCGCCGTCGACGACATGCTTGATGATCTCCTGCTGGCCGTCCCGGAACGACTCGTAGCCGAAGACGCGGCGCAGCACCTGCGCGACGTCGCTCACGGATCGACCAGGGGGCACGGATCGACCAGGGGGAAGGTCATTCTGGTCACTCTATGAGCCGCTGCTCCTCACCGGCTGGTCGCCCGGGCGGACACCCGGTAGGACGGAAAGACGACTATGGCGAGGTGACACCGTCCGACCGTAGTTACGTGGACCGATTGCCGCGTTTTGCCTCGTTCCCCCGCCTCGTTTCCTCCAGATGCCGTTTCGGGAAGCCGGCCGAGGCACGTACGGACGCGTCATGGGACTCTGGGGTACTGCTTCTTGAGCCGGTCGATGAGCGCGAGCGCGGTGTTCTCCGAGCGGGCCATCGCGCCCCAACCCTCGATGAACAGGCCGTCATAGCTCAATCCGACCCAGCGGCCGGTCAACCGGTCGCCGTGGGGATGCAGGGAGAGGAACAGCGTCCCCTTGGACCGGACCGATCCGTCGGACGCGACGTACCAACCCATGATTATCTCGTTGTCCTAGACCCGCAGTTCGCCCCACCAGAGGTACCCGCCCTCGTCCACCGACAGGCCGCGGGAGATCGCCTCCATCTGGATGACGTCGCCGACCTGGTTCAGGTTCGCCTCCTGCGAGGTGCGGATCTCCTCGCCGTCCCGGAACGTCTGCCAGGCCGTCCACCAGTGCCCGGACAGGCCGACGGTGTTCCTTGTCCGGCGGTCGGCTCCCTCGGACGTGGACGTGGACGTGCGCCCGGGGACGGGGATGGCTGGTGCATCGGATCTCGTGACGGGACCGACGGCGGCCGCGCTCTCCCCGACGGTGAGCTGTCGATGATCTGTGGTGTCCACCTCCTCCAGAGCTCGTCGCCACGGGATGCCCGCCTGACTCCCCTTGTCCTCCAGCCACGCGTGACGACGCAGTTCGATCAGGGAGCCACCGGCGTTCAGCTCTATGTCGATCGCGGTCACGAGCGACTGCGACGGCACCCCGAGCAGTCCGCGTTCAGCCTTCGACAGGTAGCTCGGCTGGTAGCGGACCCGATTGGCGAGCTGGGCCTGGCTCAGTCCAGCCGCTTTCCGTAACTGCACAAGTGCGTTCAGGAGGTCGGTGAGGCAGGGTTGCATGTCCATTTATCGTCTACCCGGGTCCAGGGCAATGGTTCATCGGCCGGCCGTTCTCATCTGGTCTGACTGTTGTCACACCCCGCGAGCCTGCGCCTGGCGCCAGGCTTACCGGGATCTCCGTCGGATCGTCGCACGTGGAGACCGCGGTCCTGACGGCGGTGTGCTGGGCGGGGAACCCGCGCTGTGCCCCCCGCCCCGTCGGTCGTCTGACGACTCTCACACCCTTCCCAAGCCGCCTGTCGTGCGTAAGTCTTGAAGCTGATGCCACGGAGCATGTCGACCGAGAACTGCACCGCACGGCCGAGAACTGGACCGCACGACTTGGACCGGGGTGGGACATGGCGAGGATTCACCGGCTCACCGACGCCACTGTGTGTCCCGGGCGTCCTGCGTGTCGTGTGCGTCCCGGCGACTGGTGTAGCCCGCCCGGCGACCGGTGGCTCCGGCCCGGCGTGCTGTTCGGGCCGGGGCCGGCGTGACGGCGCCGCAGCCTTGCGACCGGCCGGCCAGGGACAACTGGCGCAAGGGCGGTTGGCAACGCGCCGAGGCCGCCCTCCGTACCGCGCAGCCAGGTGCCGGCGCGTACGCGGTCGTGTTCATCGATGACGCCGGCTCGCCCGCATCGGTTGTCGCGACGTTCCCCGGGCCCATGTCCGCCGAGATGTACGGCAAGATCATTGGAGGTCGGTTCCGGGTCCTCCGGATGGATCCGGCGCATCACGCGCCCTGACCCGCCGATCGTTGGAGCCGATCGTTGGAAAGGTGGGCGCGGCCACGCCGCCGAACTCAGCAGATGCGGGGGAGTTGCTCGCCGAGCGGCCGGTCGACGATGCGGGTTCCCCCGAACGCGGTGCGCCCGACGACCACGCCCGGATGCTCCGTGGTGACCGTGCCGATGGCGGCCGCGTCACGCCCCGCCGGATGCGCCCGCATCGCCGCGAGCACCGCGTCGGCGTCGGCATCGGCGACGAACGTGACCAGCTTGCCCTCGTTCGCCACGTGCAGCGGGTCGAGGCCGAGGAACCCGCAGGCCGCCTCGACCGCGGGCGGCACCGGCACGGCGCGCTCGGCGAACTCGATGCCCGTCCCGGACGCGGCGGCGATCTCGCATAGCGCGGTCGCGAGGCCACCCCGGGTCGGGTCGCGCAGCGCGTGGACCCCCGGCGCGGCCGCCAGCACCGCCGCGACCAGCCCGTGCAGCGCCGTCGTGTCGGAGCGGACCTCGCCGCCGAACTCCAGCCCGTCGCGCACGCTCAGCACGGCGACACCGTGCTCGCCGACGGGGCCGGAGACGATGACCCGGTCGCCGGGCCTCGCCCGTTCGGGGCGGATGTCCACCTCGGCCGGGACGAGCCCGATGCCGCTGGTGTTCACGTAAAGACCGTCGGCCAGCCCGCGCTCGACGACCTTGGTGTCCCCGGTCGCCAGCCGCACCCCCGCCGCGGCCGCGGCCCGGCCCATCGCCTGCGCCACCCGGCCCAGGACTGCGAGCTCCAGGCCCTCCTCGAGGATGAACCCGGCCGAGAGCGCCACCGGCATCGCGCCGGCACAGGCCAGATCGTTGATGGTGCCGTGGACCGCGAGTTCGCCGATGGAGCCACCGGGGAAGAACAGCGGGCGCACCACGTACGAGTCGGTGGAGAACGCGAGCCGGGCGCCCGCGACATCCAGGACCGCCGAGTCCGCCGGTGCCCGCGCCACGTCGGTGGTCCCGAACGCGGGCAGGAACAGATGCTCGATCAGCTCGCTCGACAGCACGCCGCCGCCGCCGTGCCCCAGCACCACCTGGTGATGGTCACGCAGCGGAAGTGGGCAGGTCCAACCGGTCGGGTCGACGGGGTCAGCCACGGCCGACCGCCGGGGTCAGCCGCCGGAACTGGAAGTAGGCGGCGCACGCCCCCTCCGCCGAGACCATCGTCGCGCCGAGCGGGGTGCGTGGCGTGCAGGAGGTTCCGAACGCCGGGCACTGTGGCGGTTTGACCAGGCCCTGCAACACCTCGCCGCTGCGGCACTCGGCCGGCTCGGCCACTGTGAGGCCCTCGACGTCGAAGCGGACCTCGGCGTCGAAGTCCCGGTACGCCGCGGACAGCCGCCAACCCGAGTCCGGGATTGTCCCGATTCCCCGCCAGGACCGGTCACACACCGTGAAAACCTCGGCGAGGATTTCACGGGCCGCCGGGTTGCCCGCCGGCCGCACCGCCCGCGGGTAGGCGTTCGCGAGTTCTGCCCGCCCCGCCTCGAGCTGCTTGACAGCGTGGCGCACCCCGTCGAGCAGGTCGAGCGGCTCGAAACCGGTGACGACGATCGGTACCCGGTAGGTCGCCACCAACGGCTCGTACTGGGAGGTGCCCATCACCGTGCACACGTGGCCGGCCGCCAGGAACGCCGCCACCCGGTTCGCCGGCGAGGCGAGGACCGCGGTCATCGCCGGCGGCACCAGCACGTGGCTGACAAGTACGGAGAAGTTGCCGAGCTCACGGCGCCGGGCCGCCACCACGGCCATCGCGTTGGCCGGGGCGGTGGTCTCGAAGCCCACCCCGAAGAACACGACCTGGCGGTCCGGGTTCTCCTCGGCGAGGCGGACCGTGTCGAGCGGCGAGTAGACCACCCGGACGTCCCCGCCGCGCGCCCGGACCATGAACAGGTCCGTGCCGCTGCCGGGGACCCGCAGCATGTCCCCGAACGAACAGAAGATCACCTTGGGGTGGGCGGCGATCGCCAGCGCCCGGTCGATCGTCTCCAGCGGCGTGACGCACACCGGGCAGCCGGGGCCGTGGATGAACTCGACCTGGTCCGCGAGGAGCTGGTCGATCCCGTTACGGATGATCGAGTGGGTCTGGCCGCCGCAGACCTCCATGATCGTCCAGCGTCGGGTCGCGGTGGCAATGATCGCATCCAGCAGCCGGCGGGCCAACGCCGGGTCGCGGAACTCCGTCAGGTACCTCACCGGCTCGGCCCGGTCATGCCCGGTCCCGCCGCGCGCGATCCCAGCTCCTCCTCGAGCAGCCCCAGGTCCCGGAACATCGCGAGGGTCTCCCGCGCCGCGGCCTCGTCCACCCTGATCAGCCCGAAGCCGGCATGGATGATCGTGTACTCCCCGACGGTCGCGTCGGGCAGGTAGGCGAGGCACACCGTCTTGGTGACGCCGCCGAAGTCGACGATCGCCATCCGCGTACCGCGGTCGTCCCAGATCTCGATGATCCGGCCCGGTATCCCCAGACACATGCCGTCAGGCTTCCTTCCCGCCGAAGGTCGGCTCCGTCGGGCGGCCCAGCGCCGCGACCGCAGCCTGGCCCAGCGCCAGCCCACCGTCGCCCGGCGGCACCACCCGATGGACGAGTACGTTGAACCCGGCGGTGGCGAGCCGGGCGCGGCAGGCCCGCGTCAGCACCACGTTGGCGAACACACCGCCGGTCAGACCGAGCAGGCGGACTCCGTACCGCCGCCGCGCGACCCCCGCGACCTCGGCCACCGCGTCCGCGACCGCCAGATGGAACGCGCCGGCCAGCACCGGCACCGCCACCCCCGCCCGCAGACCGGCGACGATCCCCGCGAGCACCCTCGCTGGGTCGAGGACGCCGTCCGCCAGGCCGAAGGCGAGCCGGCAGGCACCGGCGCCGCCGAGTCCGGCGCCGCCGAGCTCCGCCGCGGTGAGCCCGTCCGCGGCGAGCGCCTCCAGCTCGACGGCGGCCTGCGCCTCGTAGGTGATCCGGTGGCGCACCCCGAGCAGCGACGCCACCGCGTCGAACAGGCGGCCTATGCTCGTGCAGGGCACGCAGGCCACGCCCCGGTCCAGCGCGGTGCGCAGGGTGCGCAACTCCGCCACGGAGCAGGCCCGCACCGGCGCCAGGTCCGCGGTCCAGTCCAGGCCGGCGGCGGCCAGATGGGCGAGCGCGACCCGGTACGGATTGCGGACGGCGGTGTCGCCCCCGGGCAGGCCGATCGGACGCAGGTGCGCGACCCGCTTGGCGCGGGCGACGTCCGGGCCTACCAGCAGCACCTCGCCGCCCCAGATCGTGCCGTCGAGCCCGTAGCCGGTGCCGTCGAACGCGACCCCGAGGATGGTGTCGCCGAGCCTGCCGTGCTCGGCGAGCAGGGCGGCCACATGGGCGTGGTGGTGCTGGACCAGGTGCGGCGACCGGCAGGCGGACCGTGACCCGTAGGTGGAGGCCTGGTTCGCCCCCGCAGCCGGGTTCCCGGCGGCCGCGTCTTCGGCCCCCGTGGCCGCCGCGCGTTCGGCCCAGGCCCGGGTGACGTATCCCGGATGGAGGTCGGCGGCGAGCGTCTCCGGCGCGACGCCGTACAGGTCGGTCAGGTGCGCGGCGGACCGCTCGAAGGCCCCGAGCGCCGCCAGGCTGCCCATGTCACCCAGATGCTGGGACACGAACGCGCGACGGTCCGTGGTGAGGCAGAACGTGCTCTTGCCCTCGCCGCCCACGGCGAGCACCGACCGGACAGGGCGGCCGAGGTCCACCGGCAGCGGAACGTATCCGCGGGAGCGCCGCACCGGCAGCACCTGCCCGTCGTCTCCGTCGTCCCCGTAGCCGCAGCGCACCACCGAGTCGTCACACGGCAGGAGGATCGGTCGGTCGTGCCGGAGGAACGCGTCGGCGAGGCCGGCGAGCCGGTCCCGCGCGTCGTCGTCGGCGAAGCAGATGGGCTCGCCCGAACGGTTGCCACTGGTCATCACCAGCATCCGCGGCGGTGGCGGGCCGCTGCCCGGGACCGGCGCGAACAGCAAGTGGTGCACGGGCGTGTACGGCAGCAGCAGCCCCACCAGCGGGGTGCCGGGGGCGACCAGCCGCGATATCCCCGATATCCCCGCCGCGGGCGAGCGGCGGACGAGCACGATCGGAGCGGCTGGCGACGCCAGCAGCGCCGCCTCCGCCGACGACAGGTCGGCCACCAGGGCGGCCGTCGCCAGGTCGCGCACCATCACCGCGAACGGCTTGTCGGGCCGGCCCTTGCGGGCGCGCAGGCGCGCCAGGGCCGTGTCGCCCAGGTCGTTCTCGGCCGAGCAGGCCAGGTGGTAGCCGCCGACGCCCTTGACCGCGACCACCGCGCCGGCCGCCAACGCCCGCTGGGCCGCCGCCAGCGCGGCGTCCGTGCCGTGCACCTCTGGTCCGGTGCCGTCCGCGGGGCTGAACCACAGCTTCGGTCCGCAGGACGGGCAGGCGACGGGTTCGGCGTGGAAACGGCGGTCCGCCGGGTCGGCATACTCCGCCGCGCACCGCGCGCACATCGGGAAACGGGCCATCGTCGTGGCCGCGCGGTCGTACGGCAGCGCGCTGATGATCGTGTACCGCGGGCCGCAGTTGGTGCAGGTGATGAACGGGTGGCGGTGGCGCCGGTCGGTCGGGTCGAACATCTCGCGCAGGCAGTCGGCGCACACCGCGGTGTCCGCGGGCACCAGGGTGCGGTCGCCGGGAACGGTCGCGCCGGCCACGATCCGGAACCCGGCGTCGCCGGCGGTCAACCGGGTCACGCTCGTCACCGTGACGCGCTCGATGTGCGCGAGCGGTGGCGCCTGCGGTTCGAGCCGGCGCAGGAACTCGGCCACCGCCACCTCGTCGCCTTCGACCTCGGCGAACACCGAGGTCGAGTCGTTGCCGACGAATCCCGCGAGCCCGAGGGTGCCCGCGAGCCGGTGGACGTAGGGCCGGAAACCGACGCCCTGGACGACGCCCTCCACCACGACCCGGCGCCGGACCCGGCGCTCGGCCCGCTCGGCCCGCCCGGCCCGCCTGTTCTGCTCTCCGGTCACACCCACCGCCAGATCATGACCCGGTTGTTGCCCGAGTCCGCCACCGCGAGCCGGTCGCCGCGCACCGAGAGGCCGTACGGCCAGCAGAAGGTGTCGGCTTCGACGCGGGTCCACCGGTTCTCCCCGGTCTCGGCGAACGACGGCTGGCCGAGCACACCGGTCGCAGGCATGGAACTGCGCCGCGGCAGTTCGTCCCACAGCAGGACGCGGTTGTTGGCGGTGTCCGCGACGGCCAGCAGGTGTCCGTCGCTGTCGACGGCGTAAGGGAAGCGCAGGACGTCGGCCCGGCCAGGCGCGTAGGGGAACTCCCCGGAGCAGGCGAGATCGGGCTGGCCGAGCACCAGATCTGCGTCGCTGTCGGCGTCGGGATGGGAGGCCCAGCCGAGCAGTCGGTGGTTGCCGGCGTCCGCGACCAGCAGCCGATCGGCGGTGCCGGCGAGGTCGTGCGGCCACCGGAAGCTGGCCGGCCCGGCCGCGCCGCCACGGTTCTCGTCCCGGCGGGTGGGATCGGGCTGCCCCAGCACCAGGTCGGGTAGCCGGCCGGGTGAGGACGGCAGGCCATCCGACCAGCCCAGGATCCGCCGGTTACCGGTGTCAACGACGTAGAAGCGCCCACCCGCCACGGCCACCCCGAAGGGCCAGTAGAAGGTGTCTGGTCCGCACGGGCCGCCCCGGTTCTCGCGGACGGCGCCGGCGTCCGGCTGCCCGAGCACGAGGTCGGGGGCAGTGTCGGTGACCGTCGGGACCTCGTCCCAGACCAGCACCCGGTGGTGCCAGGCATCGGCGACCACGAGCCTGCCGTCCGTGACGAGCACGCCGGTCGGCAGGTGCAGGCCGCGTTCGGGTCCGCGCCCCGCGGCCGCCGGTCCTTCGCTCGTCGCGTCGGCCTGGCCGAGCACGACGTCGGCGGGGGTGCCGTCGACGGCCGGCAGACCATGCCAGATCAGCACCCGGTGGTTGCCCGAGTCCGCCACCACGAGCAGGTCGTCGCCGAGCCACACCCCGCGCGGCGCGTACAGCCGGGACGCCGACGGCAGAGCCGACGGCAGAGCCAGCCCGCCGGGCGCCGGGGCGCCGATCCACACCGCCGGTTCCCAGCCCCCCGCCTGGCCGGCCCGCCCTGCCCGGCCGGCCTGCCCAGCCCATCCGGTCGGAGTGGCGTCACCGAGTGTTCCGCTGCCGGGCGTCACGTCGACTTCGCGGTGAGCCGGCGGGCGATCTCGTCGAGTACCCCACGCACGGCCAGGACGGCGTCGGAGTCCCCGAACTCCTTGAAGATCGCCTGCGCCTCGTGCAGCACCGCCTGCGCCGGGTCGAAGAGACCGAGGTGGGCCAGGGCGTTGCCCTGGTTCGCCCGAGCCCGGGCGTAGCCGAGGGGGTCGGCGTCGCGGTCGCGGGCGGCGATGACCTCCTGGTAGCGCGCGACCGCCTCCCGCAGGTTGTCCTCCCGATGCGCGGACGGCGCGTAGACCAAGGCGTTGGCCATGTTGAGCTGGGTGCTGGCCCACCGCTCGGGATGGGTCTCGCGGGTGTAGACGGACAGGGCGGTCCGCAGGCCCTGCACAGCCACGCCGACCCGCAGTTGGTCGGACGCCTGCGCCATCGGCATGGCCAGATATGCCGTGGCGAGGTTGACCTGTGCCGCCGCGAACAGCTCCGGGGCGGTATCGATGCGGACCAGGCGCAGCGCCGAGAGGTAGTGCTCCACCGCGGCCTTCAGGCTCGCCGGATCGTCCCCGGCCAGCTCCTGGTAGGCCGAACCGAGGCTCAGGTGCAGCTCGGCCCGGCCGACCGTGAGGTCGGTGGCGGCCAGCGCGGCGAGCGCCGCCGTCAGCTCTGCGATGACGGCCGGGCTCGGCCCCTCGACTCCGCGACGCAGGTCCGCCGCGGTGGACCTGAGCTGGGCGGCGAGACCGGGGGAGGGCTCCCGCGCTGCGGCGATGGCCCGCTCCAGCAGCCCCGCAGCCTCGCCCGGCCGGCCGGCGGCCATGGCCTGGGCGGCGTGTGCGGACCACACCATTGCCGCGATCTCGCCGGTCTTCCCGCCGGGCGGCGGAGGTTCGTCCAGCTCGCCCAGGGCGAACCGGACCACGTCCACCAGAATCCCCAGCGCGGCCAGCTCCGCCGGCCAGGCCGCCGGCACCTTCCCGGCCGCCAGCGTCCGGCGCAGGTCGGCCGTGGCCTCGCCGCCCGGCACGAGCAGGAAACCGGCCGGCAGCGGGAAGACCCCGACGGGCTGCGGGCGCGCGCAGGTCACACCCGTGCCGATGACGTCGTCCTCACCCATGCGCGTCCTCACCCATGCGTCTGGTCATCCATGCGTCTGGTCATCCGTCCGTTCCGCCGGTCCCGGGGGTGAGACCGGCGATGATCAGCTCCCGGACCTGTTCCATCGCCCGGCGCACCGCGGGACTGAGATCGGCGCCGGGCTCCACGCCGCCCGCCTCGATGAGGTAGACGACGACGTCGCCCGGATAGCCGTCGCCGAGCAGCCAGCGCCCGAACGCCAGCGCCTGGTCCCAGCGGAAGGCGTGCGGGTGCAGCGCGTCCAGGGGCAGGTTTTCCAGTTGTGCGCCCGGGACCTCGAACACGGTCCCGGGCTTGGCCCCGGTGCGGCTGGCGTCGACGACCACGACCCGGCGCGCGCCGCGCATCGCGAACGCCGTGTCCATCCCGGCGGTCCCCCCGTCGACCAGGCGCACCCCGGCCGGGACGCCCGTCTCAGCGAGCCGGCGGACCAGGATCGGCCCGACCCCGTCGTCACCGCGCAGCAGGTTGCCGCAGCCGATCACGGCCACCTCGCACCCTGGTGGTTCGAAACCGGGCGGATCGACCTGCACCCGCGGCCCGGGCGGGGGTCGCGAGGCGGCACCCGCCTCCCGGTCCCCGGTCATAGGTCACTCCCGGTCATAGGTTGTCGTTGATGACGAACCTGCTGAGCTCCCGGCCGGTCCTGCCGTCGTAGGCGTGGACCGTGCAGACCAGGCATGAGTCGAAGCTGCGGGCCACGTGGCCGAGCTCGATCGGGTTCTCCGGATCCACGATGGGCGTGCCGACGAGGGCCTGCTCGATGGGACCGGGCGCCTCGGAGCCGTCGCGGGGGCCGATGTTCCAGGCGGTCGGGGTGACCACCTGGTAGTTCGCGATCTTGCCGTCCTCGATGACGATCCAGTCCGAGAGCGAGCCGCGGGCCGCCTCCGTGGAACCGAAGCCGCGCCCTTCGGCGTACTCCACCGGCTTGAGGTGGAACGGCTCGTGCAGGTCCAGCTGGTCGAGCCAGGCCCGCGTCCACTGGTAGTACCTGGCGGCCTCGTGCATCCGGGCCAGCAGGCGGACCATCACCGACGGGCCGATGGCCGCCAGGATGTCCCCGAACAACGGGTCGTCGTCCTGGTGGGCACCCGCGCCGGGAGCCGCGGCGGCGACGCGGCGGGCGAGCGGCCCGGCCTCCAACGGCAGGTACCCGTGGTTCGGCACCTCGTACCGGGGTGACTTCGCCCAGCTGTACTTGCCCTGCTCCCGGCCGCGCGCCGGATCGATGGGCCGGGTCTCGCCGTCGAACGGGTGGCGCGCCTCGGTCTCCTCGTAGAACGAGTGGGTGACGTCCTCCCGCACCCGGGCCTGGTCGAACTCGGAGTACTCGCCGCCCGCGTACACCCCGGACCGGCCGATGAGTGCCGCGTTGCGGCCGGAGATGGTCGGCCGGGTATAGAGGTCGGGGGCGAAGTATGTCCCGGTCGCCAGGTAGTTGCCGACTCCCTGGCCATAGCGGTCCAGGCCGATGCCGAGGCAGTACCGGAGGAAGAAGCCGCAGTCGCTGTCGCGCTGGGCGGGGTTCTCGTCCACCCAGGCGAGCACGTCCTGCCAGGTACGGTTGGCCAGCCATCGCTCCACCGAGCAGCCGAGCCACTGCTTCTCCAGCCAGTTGACCTTCCAGTGTTCCAAGATGGCGATGGAGCGGGTCAGGTCCGGCAGCGTCGGCGCGCACATCACCCCGCCGGGCACCATGAAGCTGGAGTGCGGCCACTGCCCGCCGAAGATGGAGTAGACCTCCACCGGCTTGGCCGACAGCACCACCGCCGGGCCGTAGCTGCTGCCGGTGTAGGGCGCGAACCGCCGCACCGCCTCCTCATACAGCGGCGAGGAGGCGTATTTCCGGTTTGTGAGGTCGATGGCGAACAGCGCGTAGAAGCAGCGCGGGATGCTCTGCAACGTCTCGCACGCCTGCGCGATGTTGCGGACCAGCGTCGCGTTGGGCGGCATCTCGGTGCGCCACGCGACGTCCAGCGCGTACGCCGACTTGTACAGGTGGCTGCCCCCGCAGATCCCGCAGATCCGCGGGGTCACGATCAGGCCCGCCTGCGGGTCCTTGCCGCGCAGGATGATCTCAAAGCCCCGGAACATCGCCGCCTCGGTCCACGCCGAGGTGACCACCCCGTCGTCGATCGTGACCCGGACGTCGAGGTCGCCCTCGACGCGCCCCAACGGGCTGACGTTGAGATCGACGGTGGCCATTGGAATCCTCTCTCCTCCCCGTCCGTTCCTCGCGGTCTCCGGTCGGAGCACGCGCGGTCATCGGTCATCGGCTGCCGGGCGGCTAGACGACGAACATGTCCTCCTTCGACCACTGCGGGGCGACTATCCGGGCGGCTGCCGCGTGTGCCAGGTAGCCGAGGTGGCCACTGCCCGCCGGCACCTCCCGTGGAATGAGCCCGCCGACCTTCCGGGTCCTGAAGACCGTGCCGGGAGCGAGGTCGAAGAATGGGAACTCCGGCTCCGTGCACCCGATGCACGGCATGCCGGCGCGGGTCTTCGACGACTGGCGGTTCCACAGGATCCGGTTGCACGGGGAGTGGGTCATCGGGCCGCGGCAGCCGAACTCATAGAACAGGCAGCCCTTGCGGGTCCCGTCCCCGAAAGCCAGGGTCGACTGCTTGTATTCGAAGTACTCTGCCCTGGTGCAGCCGGTCTGGGTGAATGTCGTGAAGAACGTCCGTGGCCGGTGCAGCTCGTCGAGCGCGATGTCGGCGGCCCGGCCAGTGGCCAGCGCCACGATGATCTGCGTGATCCAGTCCGGGTGGGCCGGGCAGCCCGGAATGTTGACGACGGGCAGCCCGGAGCGCGACCGGAAGCCCGGGCCGAGGAAACCGCCGCGTTCACGCTTGTGGAACTGCAGCCCGGTGGAGTCCGTCGGGTTCGGCGCCGTCGCGGGGATCCCGCCCCAGCAGGCGCAGTCCCCGATCGCCACCACCACCTGAGCCTGGGCGGCCAGCTCGCGCACCCAGTCCTGCATGGGCCGCTCGGCGAAGACGTCGAAGCCGCCGCTTCCGTCCGGGCCGCGGATCACCGAACCCTCGAAGACGAAGATGTCGACCGGCCGCTCACCCCGCGCGCAGTCGGTGAACAGCTCCCGGGCCTGGGCGCCGTTCTCCAGCCCCAACGATGGGTGCCAGAGAAGTTCCAGCCCGAAGTCGGTGATCAGGTCGACGACGTTGGGCTCGTCGGCGTTCAGGAAGGACATCGTGTTGCCGCTGCACGCCCCGCCTTGGAACCACAGCACGGATGACATCAGCACTCCCTTCGTCGGACGGGCGGTGGTCGGCACCGCGGTCCGCCGCACCGCCCACCTCCACGAGCGGACCGAGCCCTCCGGCGAGGTGATCAGAAGCCGCTGGGCCGGGTGATCGTCGGGTGGCCCGTCGCCTCACGGAGACGTCCGGCAGAGCAGACACTATGTCCCCCAACGCCGGACGCCTATCGACAGTGCGCGGAGGCTGCCACCAACGCGCAGTCACCAACGCGCAGTGCGGTTTGGTGAAGCGCACACGACCGGGTGAGAGTGGGGTATGCACCGGCCATCCCAGCCTGCCCTCATCGACGCCCGTGGGGCGAGCGCCGAGGCGCGGCCCGGCGAAGTGGTGAGCCGGTGCGATGCCGGCTCGGGCGGGTCACCGGATCAGGCGGGTCGCCGGAGGGTGCCGGGGGAGGACCGGGCGATGCACGAGCTGTCCGTCTGCCGATCGATCGCGGACGTCGTCACCCGGCACGCGGCCGGTCGGCCGGTCACCCGGGTGCACGTCCGGGTGGGCCAGCTGCGCCAGATCGTGCCGGAAACCCTCGCCTACTGCTGGAAGCTGATGAACGCTGGGCCCCCGGAGAGCGCTGGGCCGCCGGGGAACGGCGCCGATCCCCCCGGCGGGCAGGTGCTGGCCGGGTCTGTGCTGGAGGTCGAGAGCGTGCCGGTCAGTGTGTGCTGTCGGGTGTGCGGGACCCGTGGCGAGCTGGCGGACCGGGTGCTGCGCTGCGGCACCTGCGGCGCGGCCGGCGTCACCATCGTCACCGGCGAGGAGTTCCTCGTCACCTCGTTCGAGGTGGCTTCCGACCCGGCGGCTCCCGACCCGGTAGTTCCCGGCACCGTGGAGGCGTGACGCGCGGTGGGTCGCTTCCATCCCCACCCGGAAGGGGCGCCGCACGAGCACTCGGGTCCGCACTCACCGGCCGGGGTGTCCGTCGGGGACCATTCCGGCTATGGCACCGGGCCCGAACGGGTCGAGGTCCTCGAGCGGATCCTCGGGGAGAACGAGCGGGTCGCGCTGGCGAACCGGGCCGCCTTCGACGCCGCCGGCGTCACGGTGGTGAACCTGATGTCCGCTCCCGGCGCCGGTAAGACCACCCTGCTGGTCGAGACGCTGCGCCGTCTCGGCCCGCATCTGCGGGTCGGGATCATCGAGGGCGACATCGAGACCAGCATCGACGCCGACCGCCTCGACGGGCTCGGCGCGGCGATCGCCCTGATCAACACCGGTAACGGGTTCGGCGGGGAGTGCCACCTGGACGCGCCCATGGTCGCCTCGGCGCTGGGCCGGCTGCCCCTGCGCGACCTCGATCTCGTCGTTATCGAGAACGTCGGCAACCTGGTGTGCCCCGCCGAGTTCGAGGTCGGGGAGGACCTGCGCGCGATGGTGTTCGCCGTCACCGAGGGCGAGGAGAAGCCCCTCAAGTACCCGGTCATGTTCCGCTCGGCCGACCTGGTGCTCGTCAACAAGACGGATCTGCTTCCCCACCTCGACTTCGACCTCGAGGCGTTCCGGAAGAACCTCGCCGACGTCAACCCGGGCGTGGCCGTGCTGGAGGTCAGCGCCCGTACCGGCCAGGGGGTCGACGCCTGGTGCGCGTGGCTGCGCGCCCTACCCGGACAGCGCCCGGAGCCTACGATCGGCGGGGCCGTGCTCGATGACGACGGGGATCCAGTGCGGGCGGGCGCTCGACGACGGGCGCCTGGAAGGCGACGGTCTCGACGTCCGTGACCGCGAAATCGATGATCTCGACATCAGACGGCCCGAAGTCGGGTGCCTGGAAGAGGCGGATCGTCAGAGGCGGGGGCTCCTGCCGCGGCAGAGACCGCGGCGGCTCCGACGCGGAGAAGAGGGGGATCGAGGTGGTGGCGATGAGATGTCTCGCTTTCGGGGTGGGCTGCCGGAGTGGAACGAGGGGTAGGACGTCAGGGCGGTGACAGGCTTGCCCGCGGGACCTTCCGCCGCCTACGTGGCGTCTTCGGGTTCCGCGAATCGAAGCCTCACGGCGTCAGAGACGGGACATCTTGCTGAACGGGCTCAGAATGCGTTCCTGCTGGGAACCGAAATCGACGAGGACGGCGATTTCTTCTTCGACCCCGGTCACCTGGCCGAGGCCGTACCTGTCGTGGGTGACCCGGTCTCCTACGGCGAACCGCTTGCACGGCGGGGTGACCGGGGCCTTGAAGGGGCTGGTGGACAGACGGGGCCTGGGTACCGCTGACTTGGTCATCGCCTCCAGTATGCGCCTGCCGCACCGGGCGCCGCTGCTCGTCGTCGACGAAGACCAGACGATCATCGCTGCTCTCGCCGGCCAGGGCGCCCGGACGAGCGAGGTTGCCGACCTGCTGCCCGCGCGTGTCGCCGGGACTCTACCGGCCGCACCCTTGAGCGCCTGGCCTTCATCTACCGAGTGCTACCGAATGTTACCAAAAGCTATCAGTCGTGTGGGGCGCTGAGGTCGTCGATCAGCTCGGCGAGGACGAGTTCCTCGTCCACTCTGATCGCATGGTGCTCCAGCGCGGGGCGCAGGTCGGGGTCCCAGGCCGCGTCGACCGGCCGGCCGGCCAGCTCGCCGCCGGTCACCGTGGCCAGCGCCGCCTGATAGGACCGGGCGTCGAAACGCCATGGCCGCCAGCCGATCCGTTCCCGCAGCCCGTTGGCGATGCGGAGGCCGCCCCAGTCGAAGTCGCCGTGGTAGGCGAACCGCGCGCCCTGGCCGGCGAGCGCCGAGAGCAGGCCGATGACGGCGGCCGACGGCTGGCCGTTCACGCACACCAGCGGCGGGGTGCGGCCCGCCAGCTCGTCGGCGGCGCTGGCCAGCACGATCGGATTCTCACACAGGTACACCACTGCGAGGCCCACCCCGAGGTCGCCGCAGTCCTGGCCCGGGCCGACCTGGCGCAGAGTGAGCACGCAGGGCTCCCCCGCCTCACGACAGATGGCCAGGAGCCGGCCGGCCGGGCTGTCCGCCCCGCCCGGCAGGCCCAGGCAGAGCACCGTGGACGACAGTTCGTCACGGTGCACCCCGGCAGCGGCCCACGCGGCGCGGCGGCCCGCGGCCGAGCCGTCACCCGCCGGGTGGGATCCGCCCAGTACCCGGGCCGCCGCCAAGGCCAGCGTCGCCAGCGGCCGGCCGTCGTCGAGCGCGTGCGCGTCGCCGGTGCTGGTGGCGGCCAGCCGGCCCAGCGCCACGCCGGGTGAGGGCAACGCGTCGAGCACCCGGACCAGGTCGGCGACCAGCGGCACCGCCGCGTCCGGGGTGCCAGCCAGCCGGCGCAGCAGGCCGGTGCTGTCCAGCCAGGACCGCCAGGGGGTGAGTTCGGGGCGCCGGGCGAGGAGGTCGTCCAGGGGCTGGTGCGCCTGCGCCCAGGCCCGTGACTGCGCCGCAGCCAGCTCCGCCCGCTCCGTGACATCCCCGGTGAGCTGGCGGACGGCGGCGGCGAGTCCGCCCGGCGCGGCGCCGCTGGACCGCAGCACCGCGTCGACCTCGTCCAACGACACGGACAGCGAGGCGCCGGCGCCGGCCCGGCGGCCCAGCAGCCGCTCGACCCCCCGCCGCTGGTCCGCGCTGGCCCGGCCGAGGGTGACTGTCCCGGTGAGCGGCCGGCCCAGCTCGATCCTGCGCCGCACCCGGTCGAGCAACCACGCCGTGTGCTCACCGCCCAGCAGACGGCGCAGCCGTTCCACATCGCGGGCGGCTCCCGTATCGCGGGCGGCTCCGGTCGACGACGCGCTCACTCGAACGGCAGGGGCTCGGTGTCGCCGCCCTGCGCCGGATGGAGCGGCTGGGGCTGGTCGGGCCGCTCGGGCTGGTAGGGCACCGGCCGGTCGACGCGGGTGCGCTCGTGCCCGTCCCACCGCCACGGCGTGACGAGCACGGCGTCGATGCCGTCCCGGCGGGACAGCTGCGCGATCGCCAGGCCGGGGACCTGCGGGTAGCAGCCCCACTCGCGCTCGCTGGTCATCACCACATCGAGGTCGAACGCGGCGAGCAGGCCCAGGCACTTGGCCCGCGAGTCGTCGTCCACCCCGGCGAACGCCTCGTCCAGGGCGACCAGGCGGGGTGCATGCCGGTTGCCGGAGGAGTCGTAGAACGACGAGGCGGCTGCGAACAGCGGCACCGACGCCGCGAGCACCCGCTCACCACCGGATGCCGGACCGTTCGCCGGCCGCCACTGACCGTCCTGGAATCGCTGCACAGCGAACTCGTGCCAGCCGCGGTAGTCCAGGGCACGGGTCAACTGCTCGGCCCATCCGCCGGTGGTGTCCGCGCTGTGCTCCCGGTTGATCTGCTCCTGGAGGAACGCGCCGACGGCGGTCCGCTCGGCGGGGCTCCAGGCGTCGGCCGTCTGCCGCAGCAGCCGGTCGCGCACCGCGCTGAGCCCCTCGGGGGCGCTGCGGGCGACCCGCCACTGCAACCGCAGCCGCATGCCGGTCGACGTGGGCCGTTGCGCGAGGTCCGTGTTGATCCGGCGGACCTGGCTCTCGGCGTCGCTGATCAGTTCCTGCAGGGCGCCGGCCACCTCGTTCACGAGGTGGTTCTCCAGGATCTCGCGTTCCTTCGCGGACAGCAGCATCGCCCGCTGTCCGGTCTCCGCCTCCAGCGCGGCGACCAGGGCCGGGATGTCCTGCTTGCGGCCCTGGAACAGGACGTCGACCACGATCACGCCGTCGGAGACGATCATCCCGACCGAGTGGCCGTGCCGGGACAGCGCGTCGGTGAGAACCTTGTGCTCGGCCGACACCCGCTGCTGCGCCAGCTCCCACCGGCGGTCGGTGTCGTCGACGTCGTCGAGGGCGGCGTTGACCGCCCGGGCGAGCGTGATCGCAGGGTACGGCGCCCAGCCGGCAGCCGGGTCCGGGATCTCCAGGCCCGGGACGGCGACCGCGAGCAGGCCGGTGGCCGCGAACGCCCGGAGCTTCGCGACAGCCGCCTCGCGTTCGGCCGCGGCGGTGGTGATCGCCTCCCGCAACGTCTCACGCCGGCCGTGAGCCTGGCCCCGGGCGTCGAGCGCATCCCGTTCGGCGGCCCGCGCCTGCTTCTCCCGCTGCCCGCACCGGTCGAGTTCGGTGTCGACGGCGGCCAGTTTGCGGAACAGTTCGTCGACGGCGGCGCCGGCCGTCTCGACCAGGACCCGGTGACGCTCGGCGGCCGCGTCGGCCTGCGTCTGCGCCTCGGCGACCGCCTCGGCCGCCTGTTCCTGGCGTTCCAGCGCGAGGGTGAGTTCGTGTTCCGCCTCGGTCGCCGCGCGGCGGGACCGGTCCAGCGACTCCGCCGCCGGCCACAGCGCGGCCAGCTCCGCCCGATAGTCACCCAGGGCGTCCCGGACGCCGGCCAGCGCGGCCGGCTCCGCGGGCAGGCGCACGTCGCCGGCGAACTCCTCGGCCGCAGCCCGTGCCTCACCCGCGGCCTGCTGCCGGCGGGCCGCGACAGCTGCCGCCTCCTGGTGCTGGGCGTCGATCCGCCGCTTGGCCTTGTGCTCCGTGGCCAGCTGCGCGTGCGCCTCGCGCAGGTCGCCGTCGGAGGGCCGGGCCCCGTGCTCGGCGGCCAGCGAGAGCTGCCGGCCGGCCAGCTCCGCGGCGGCCGCGGCCAGTTCGTCGAGCCGTAGCTCGATCCGGGCCGCCTCGGCGCGCAGGTGGTCGAGCCGGGCCCGCCTGGCCGCCTCGCGGGCGCCCTCACCGATGTAGCCGGCGGTTTCCTTGCGCCACCCGCCGGTCAGGACCCCGTTACCGAACCGGCCGTCCACGGTGACCCAGGTCCCGCTGGCCGCCGGCCCGTGGGCCAAGGAGTCGCCGGCCGGGCCGGGCCCACCGCGCAGGCCGATCGTCGCGAGGACGGCGGCGACCGCGGTGTCGCTCAGCCGGCCCGCGCGCGCGTCGTCGCGGTCGATCGCCGGCGTGAGCACCGCAGCCAGCCCACCCCCCGGCGCCGGCCGCCCGGGCGTGACCAGAACGTCGTCGCTGACGGGGTCGTGCAGCCGCCCGTCCGGGCCGACCCAGGCGTCGAGGATCCCGGCGGCCTCCAGCGCCGCCTCGATTCCGGCCCGGTGCTCGTCGGGCACGCCGTCGACGAAGTCGACGACCTTCCACAGCGGGGCGCCGTCCCGGCCGTCCCGCCCGTGCTCGTCGCGGGTGTGCGGGGCCGGCGGCGAGTCGTGGCCACCGGCCGCCAGCCGCTCGATCTCCTCGGCGAGCCGTTCGAGTTCCCGCCGGGCGGCCGTCTGCTCGCCGTCGAGGACGGCCTGCCGGCGGCCGAGACCGGCGGTGGCCAGCCGCGCCGCCTCGTCCACCGCGGTGGTGACCGGGTTGGGCCCGTCGAGCGTGTCCACCCAGCCGGCCAGGGCCGCCAGCGCGGCGTCCGGGTCGGCCGGCCGCAGGTAAGCGCAGCCGGCCAGGTAGGCTGTGCAGGCCGAGATGAGGCCCGCCCCGCGCTGGGCGGTCAGGTCCTCGGCCGCCGCGATCCGCTCGGCGGCGGCCTGCTGCTCGGCAGTGATCCGGTCCAGGTCGTCCCGGGCTGCGCGCAGCGCCACGCCGGCGTCGGCCGCCGCGCGCAGCAACCCGTCGAGGCGGTTCACGGCGGCGCCCTGCTGCCCGACCAGGGCCTCGGCGGATCGCCGGGCGTCGCGGTACGGCGGTTCCCCGCCGTCCAGCTCGGTGAGCACCGCGGCGTGCCGGCCGGTGACCAGGGCGGCCTCGGCCGCCAGCCCGGCGGCCCGGACCGCGGCGTCGAAGCCCGCCGCGTCGGCCTGGACCGTGCGTTCCGCCCCCGTGAGCCGGCGCTTCCGGTCGCCGGCGGCCTCGGCCGCGTCCCGGCTGTCCCGGTCCCGCTGGGCGGCGAACCGGGTGAGCCGCCCGGCATCCTCCTCGACGCCCCGCCGCGCCGCCGCGTCGCGCATCTCCGGGCTGTCCCGCAGCGCGTCTCGCCGGGCGGTCAGTGTGGCCTTCGCCTCCTCCACCTCGGTGAGCGCCTGCTGCGCGGCCGTCAGGGCCTCGACCGCCGCCTGATGCGCGGCGTCGGCCTCGGCGAGATCCCGCCCGTGCTGCTCGTAGCGGCTGTGCGCCTGTCGCGGCGGGGCGGCGTACCGTTTCGCGGCCACCCGGGCGTACCGGCGGTAGTGGGTCAGGAACGCCTGCGCCGCCGTTTCCGCCTCGGCGAGGGCGCGCAGCGTCTCCCGTTCCTCGTCCAGGCCCCGGAACGCCTCGGCCACGGTGACCACGAGCGCGGGGTCCAGCGGCGGCAACGCCTCGGTGAGTGCCCGGGAGAGCAGCTTCTCGTCGGGCTTCTTGGACAGCTGCGGCTGGCGTAGCTGGATCAGGAGGTTGACCAGGGCCTCGTACCGGTGCCCGCCGAGACCGAACAGCGCTTCGTCCACGGCACGGCGGTAGTCCGACGCGGTGTCATACACCGCGCCGTGGCCGTCGACGGCGTCTTTCAGTTTGTCCCTGGTCAGCGGCACCCGGGTCGGGCCGACCAGGGACAGCTGCGGACCGATCCGCTGGCGGGTCACGAAGAACCAGTGTCGGACGATGCCGCGCCCGCTGACCGCCTTCAGACCGGCCCCGATCGTACGGTACTCGGGGACGCCGTCACCGCCCAGCCGGCCGAACTCCAGCCAGGTGTAGCCGAGCCGCTCGGGATGCGGGTGCCGGCCGCCCAGCAGCAGGTTCCATTCCATCCGCTTGTTGCGGTCACCGTCCGGTTCGACCCGGTGCGCGGCCAGCTCGCCGTCCAGCAGGAACGGGAGCGTCAGCGCGAGGACCTTCGACTTGCCGGTACCGTTGTTGCCGCGCAGCAGCAGCCGCCCGTCGTGGAAGTGGAACTCTTCCACGTCGTAGTAGAAGAGGTCGACGAGGCCGGCGCGCAGCGGCTGCCAGCGGTCCTCTCGGGCCGGAACGGGAATCGCGGTCGAGGCCGGGGACGGTGTCGGTGTCGTGGCCGGTGCCGGTGCCGGTGCCGGTGTCGTGGACGCGCGGGTCGGTGCCGCGGGCACGCGGGGCGAGGTGCTCATCGGCGGCTCGTCTTCTTCCTTCTGACCGGACCGCTTCTGACCGGACCGGCGCCGCCCACCCGGCTGTCGTGGATCGTCGGCGCCTCGACGGCGTAGCGCGTGATCGCGGGCCGGGCGAGCACCGCCGGTGGTTCGCCGGCCTGGCCCGGCACGTCCGTGACCAGCCGCAGCGCGCGCAGCTTGTCCAGCGCCATGGCGAGCAGCTCGGCGTCGGCACCCGGTTCGGTGACGCCCCGCCGCCAGTAGGTGGAATGCTTGGCCGCCATCTTCCGAACGTAGCCACGCAGCCGGCCGACCGGCACCGGCCCCGCGGAATCTGGCTGGGCGGCGAGATACTCGGCGACCAGCAGGGTCACGTGGCCGTCGGTGCGCTGTTCCGGCATCCGTACGTCGGTGAGCTCGTCGTCGGGGTCGACCATCGCGATCCCTTCCGCGCGCATCTCGGCGATCAGACCGGTGGCGTCCTCGATCCGTCTGGTGATCGCCCGGCGCTGGCTGATCAGGTAGGCGCGCTCGTCCTCGGCGAGCTCGTCGTAATAGACGACGGGATCATCGAGCAGCCAGCGGGTCAACCGGTGGCGAAGCGACCGGTTGCGCAGGTCGTCGGTGTCGGGGACGGGCTCGTGGGTCAGCTCGGCGAGCCGCGCCCCGATGTCGTCGGCGTCGATGGTCGACGGGCCGCGGGTACCGGTCAGCAGCGACGCGAGCACCCTGCGGCGTACGTCGTACAACGCGTCGCCGCTGTCGCGCAGATAGGCGTCCTCCTCGCCGGCGACCCGATCCAGCACGCCGAGCGCGAGCAGCAGCCGGACCACCGCCACGAGGTCGGAACGTTCGTCCCGGCGGCTGAGGGTGAAGGTGACCCCGGTGCGGGCCAGTTCCGGGTCGCTCGCCGCGACCAGCACCCCTTCGGCCAACCGGCCAAGGGTGATCTGGGTGTCCGCCGCCTCCAGCACCGACAGCGCGAGGCACAGCAGGACGTAGCGGCGCCGCCCGAACGGCGCTCGACCCTTCCCCTCCCGCGCCGGGTGCGTGTCGTCCTGGATGGTCGCCGCCGTCTTGAACAGCCGCGCCGACTCGGCGTCGACGACCAGCCGCCAGCCGGTTTCAGCGGCGAGCCACTCGCGCAGCTCGGAGGCGTGCCGGCGGACCAGCCGCAGGACCTCGTCGTCCGCGCCGGCGGTGCGTAGCGGCCCGGCCAGCAGCGCGCGCAAGGCCCTGCGCCGCGCGGCCCGGTTCTCCTCGGCGACCGAGTCCGCCGTCATCCGGACACCCGTCCGGTCTCCAGCAGCTCGAGCCGGTCCGGCCCACCGGCGAGTACGACCGGATCGAGGGCGTCCATCCGGCCATTCAGATCGTTTTGCCGGTTTCGGTCATTCCTCTCGTTCAGGCCATTCAGGCCATTCAGGCCGTTCCAGGCCGCCGGACGCGATGCCGCACCGGCCAGGTCGACGATCTCGACGGTGTGTTCCGGGCCGTCCAGGACGCCATCCTCGGTCTCGATCCGCGCCACCCCCCCCGCCGAGGACGAGGGTGAGCCGGATCAGGACCGTGCCGTCGCTGGACGTGGTCTCCACCTCGGTATCGCCCGGCAGCCTGGCGGCGAGCGCGTCCCCGAGCAGGCCGAGGAACAGCCGGAACGCCTGCCGGTCCAGGACGCCGAGCTGGGACAGCAGTACCGGCCCGTCGGTGGCGAGCCGGGCCCGAGCGGACGCGGCCTGCTCCGCCTCCCGCGCGGCCTGCTCGGCGAGCAGCCGCCGCTGCTGCGCGCGGTCCGTGACCCGGTTCGGCGTTCCGCGCCGCTCGTAGGAACCGGTCCGGCGCAGCTGCGGGCTGATCCGCATCGGCGGCGCCTCCTGCCACGGCGTGTTCGGTGTCGGCTCGTCCTCCTGCCAGGCGGCGACGGTCTCCTGGCTGACGGTGAGATGCCGGGCCGAGGCCAGGCCGAAGGCGGCCCGCCACAGCCGGTGGGCCGCCGCGTCGTCAGGGGCCTCGGCAAACCAGCGGGCGAGCGTGCGGAAGTCCGCCGACCGGTCCGAACGGCCGGTACGGCGCTCGTTGAGTGCGGCGACGGTGTCGATGAGCTGGGTGATCGCGGTGATCGCCGCGCCCCGCAACAACCGTGCCTGGGAGGGACGGCGTGGATCCGCCGACACGAACCAGTCGTGCAGGCCGCGCCAGCGGTTGCGCCAGCCGTCCAGGGCCGCGGCGACCGCGGCGTCGTAGGCGGTCCGAATCCGCTCGGCGTCGGTTCGCCCGGCTCCGGTCCGTCTGGGGTCGGATACCCCGGATACCTCGGAGTCGGATATCTCGGGCACGTCGGGCACGGCGTCGGTCGCCTCCCGACGGGCCGCGAGCAGCAGCAGGCGTTCGACGCCGGCCCCCTCGACCTGACCCAGCAGGGTGGCGATTTCCGCGCCCCGGTTCGCCAGCTCGGCGATGAACCGGTTGATGTAGTCGATGAGCCGTTGCTTGTAGGCGAGGAACGCGTCCACGTCACCGTCCGAGAAGTCGATCACTCGGCGGAGGGACGTCATGAACGCCTGAGCGTTGTCGGCCAGTCCGGTGAACCGCTCCGCCAGCCCCAGCAGCAGCAGGTGTACCTTCGCCGGGTCGAGATCGGCGGCGTCGCCGGCCGTCATCTCCACCAGGGCGCGCAGCTGGGCGGCGATGTCCTCCAGCGCCACCGACTGCAGGGCGCCCCGGCGGCCGATCGCCACCTCGTAGACGGCGATCGCCTCCTCGGCCGCCTGCCCGGCCGGGGTCAGCTGGTACAGGTAGCGCGCCCGGTGGAAGTCCGCCACCGTGGTCACCCGGCCAGTGTCCGGGTCGGCCCGCAGGTTGCCCCACTCAACGAGCTTGTCCAGCGCGGCGACGATCGACTCGGTCTGCCCCGGCCGCCCCAGGTCCGCGAGCACGTCCTCGGGGCGCATGTGGACGATGAACCGGTCCCGCGCCCGCGCGAACGTCGTCAGCATCTCCCGGTAGACGTCCGCGTTGGGGGCGCTCAGGTGCGCGAACGGCTGCCGGGGCGGCGCATCACCGCCGGCTGCCGGCCCGGTCTGTCCGTCGCTCGTCACACCGCCCAGTATCGCCCACCATGCTACTGCGTGAACGGCGGGTGACCGGCTACCAGTGACACTACATGACGCGCGTCTGTCTGTACCTGCTGCTGTACCTGCTGCGGGGGTGATGTTGCTGGCTGTCGGACGGCGCTTGACGATTGCGACGGTAGCGGTATCGCTGATGATACCATTCCGGGCGTGGCTATGACCTTGCGCTTGACGGACGCCGAGACGGAGGCGTTGCGGCGCCGCTCCGAGCTGGAGCAGCGGTCGATGCAGGAGGTCGCCCGGCAGGCGATCCGGGAGTACATCGAGGCGCACAGCCGTGCGGAGCTGCTGGACCGGGTGTTGGACGAGGAGCTTCCGCGGTACGCCGAGGCGCTCCGCCGGCTCGGCGAATGATCTATCTGACGCTGCCCGAACTGCTTCACGTCGCCGAACGGACGCTCGGAGCCGAGCCCCAGGTCCGAGATCATGGCCTGCTCGAATCCGCGCTGGCCCGACCGCGGGCGACCGTCTTCGGTCACGACGCGTATCCCACCCTCGACGGCAAGGCCGCTGCGCTGCTGCACTCTCTCGCCCGTAACCATGCGCTCGTCGACGGGAACAAACGCCTCGCTCTCGCCGCGCTCATCGTCTTCTATGGTCTTAACGGCCGCCGTCTGACGCTGACTAACGAGGGCGCCTACGACCTGGTGATCAGCGTCGCGGCGGGGGCGTGCGATTCTGTCGAGGAGATCACCAGGATTCTCGCGGAGGCGAGCGAACCCGGTCGATGAGAGTCGCCTCGTGGCAGCCGTCCAATGCGTCATGACCATGACGGCAGAGGCGTCACGCGACCAAGAAAATATATGCTGTGAGCTGCGTCGACACCGCTATAATGATCGAACTCTGAAGTGGTGAGACCGGACAGGCTGGTCTCAATGCCATTTCCGCTGAGTTTCTTATGCTGCGGGCTGGGGTTTC
>NZ_CDWTMO010000015.1:0-41519 GCF_977946435.1 Frankia sp. CgKIO3
CCCACAGCCCCAGCTGCCCCGGCCGTGGCGCCGACCGGCGCAGCCCCCGTCCGCGGACGGACCGAGAAACTCTCCCGCCTGCGGGCGTTGGTCGCTCGCCGCATGGTCGAGTCGCTGCAGATCAGCGCGCAGCTCACCACCGTGGTGGAGGCCGACGTCACCCGGATCGCACGGCTGCGGGACCGGGCGAAGAGCGACTTCCAGGCTTGGGAGGGCATCAAGCTGTCATTCCTGCCGTTCTTCGCCTTGGCGACCTGTGCGGCGCTGCGTGAGTTCCCGCAGCTCAACTCCAGCATCGACGTCGAGGCGGGCACGGTCACCTACCACGGGGAGGAGAACCTCGGCATAGCCGTGGACTCCGAGCGTGGTCTGGTCGTGCCCGTCATCCACAACGCCGGCAATCTCAATCTCATCGGGCTGGCACGCAAGATCGACGACTTGGCGAGCCGCACCCGGGCCAACCGAATCTCGCCCGACGAGCTCGGCGGGGGCACCTTCACCCTGACGAACACCGGCAGTCGAGGCGCCCTGTTCGACACGCCGATCATCAACCAGCCGCAGGTGGGCATCCTCGGCACCGGCATCGTGACGAAGAAGCCGGCCGTCGTCGACGATCCGGAGCTGGGCGAGATCATCGCGGTTCGTTCGACGGTGTACCTGTCCCTCACCTACGACCACCGCATCGTCGACGGTGCCGACGCAGCTCGCTTCCTGGCCTTCATTAAGCACCGGCTGGAAAACGGAGCCTTCGAAGCCGAACTCGGTCTGTAGCCCGGTCCCGGCCGGCTGACCGGACGGTCAGCCGGCCGGGACCGGGACGTTCTCCGAGACCCGCCAGCCGGAGCCGGTACGGATCAGGGTGAGGTCACGCCGTTCCGGCGGCTTCGCCGCCTGATGCGCCACCACCTTCCCCCCGGCGTCGAGGAAGTCGTAGGCGTTCAGGCGTTGGGTGACCCGCAGCACGGTGCGGTCCGGTTCCTCGACCCGGACCTTGAGATCGAGGATGTCGCTGCGCAGTGCCGAGGCATGCGCCCCCCTCGCGACCACCTGCCTCATCAGCGCGACGTCCGAAGCGTGCAGCTCACTACCCGCGGCATCAGACTCTGTCAGGAGGTTCTCGTCAGCCCGCTCGAACGCACGGCTGCGCGCGGTGTTCAACTCGGCGAGTACCGAACGCCAGACCTGCTCGGGCGACTGATTGGCGACCGGCGACGCCGTCGGTTCCCGCCCAGCCGCGGAGGCTGCACCGGTTGGTGGCGCAGACGTCCCGGCCGCGCCGGGCGCATCGTCCTTCTCCGGGCTGGCCAGCAGCAACGCGACGGCCACCACGACCACCGGCAGGCCCAGCCCGGCGGTCACCGGGAACAGCAAGCGCTGGCGGCGGGCTCCCACCCGACGCGGTCGGCGCGCGGAGGTCGGCCGGGTGCTTCGGCCCGGAGAGCTGAGGCCCCCCGGGGTGGCCGCACCCCCGGTGGCCGACCCGTTGCCCCCGGCGCCCCGGCCGCCACCGCGGGCGGCCTTCCGAGGGTTGGTCGTCGCACGGGTCGACCGTCGGGGCGGTGGCGGCAATGAGTCGAGCAGTTCCGCGGCGTCGACGGCCGTCGCTCCGGTGATGGTTCGGTCGGGCGGGGCCGGATCGCCGGGCGGGTCCACCCGGGGGATCACCGGCAGGGTTTCGGTCGGCGAGGGGCCGCGCCGCGCCGCGCCACCCGGCTCGCCGCCGCCCGCCAAGCGGACCGGGAGCGGAGTCGCACTGCGGGCCAGCGACGCGGCGAGTTCCAGGGCACTCGGTCGTCGGCGCGGGTCGTCGATCATGGCGGTCGCCACCGCCACCGCCACCGCCACCGCGGCTGCGTCCGGCCCGGTGGCCTCACGCATCGCCCCGAGCAGCAAAGTGGCCAGATCATGGACATCCGCAGACGCGGCCTCAGGTGGGATCGGATCCGGTCTGGCGGCGTCGGCCAGCGCCGCGGCCCCGAGCCCGATCAGAACCGGACGCCCGTTCGGCTCCAACAGGATGTCCTCACGCTCGAGCCGGCCATGCACGACGCCGACGGCGTGCGCGGCGGCCAGGGCCTGCGCGATCGGCAGACCGATCGTGACGACCTCACCGGGGTCCAGGTCCCCGCGGGCGGCGAGCAGCCGCGCGAGGCTGACACCGCCGACGACCGGCTCGGTGATCAACGCCAGGCCCTCCGCGGTCGGCAACACCGCCACGACCGGCACCAGATGGGGATGCTCCAGGTCCACGAGGGCCCGGGCCGCGATAACCGCCGCGGAACGCAGCACTGGGTCCGGCGCCAGCCGCACCCGCCGCACCACGCACTCGATCCCGGACTGGTCGAACTGACCCGACCAGAGCTCTCCAGAGCCGGCGTCCCGCAGGCGGGAACGCATGCTCACCCCCGGGACCTCGGGTACGCGGCCGACGCGCCGGGCCAGTCTGTCCGCGGAATCGTCGGTGAAGGTCACAAGAAGCGACGCTAGGCTCAAACTCGTCCGGTCTGCATACCTCTTCGTCCGGTTGTGGATAACTTTTTACGATCCGCCGCGGGGCATGCGATCGATGACCGTCACGTGCGACAGCCTTCAGAGAGCGACGAACCTGTGCAGATCCTCGCCACCAGCGGTGGCTTCCTTCCGGACGGCCGCTACGGAGCCAAGGTCGGTCCCATCCTCCATCACGCCATCAGTCTGTCCGCGACGGGCGCACGGCCCCGGGTATGCCTGCTGCAGACCGCCCTGGGCGACGACCAGGCCGCCTACGCCCGCGGGTACGCGGCGTTCAACCGCGACCGACCCGACGTGCTGGTCTCCCACCTCACGCTGTTCCCGATGCCGAACATCGCCGACATCCGCGCCCATCTGCTGGCGCAGGACGTCGTCTGGGTCGGCGGGGGCAGCGTCGCCAATCTGCTCGCGGTCTGGGCCGTGCACGGGCTCGGTGAGATCTTCCGCGAGGCGTGGGAGGCGGGGGTCGTGCTCGGCGGAGTCTCCGCCGGTTCACTGTGCTGGCATATGGGCGGCACCACCGACTCCTTCGGCCCGGATCTCCGCCCGGTGGCGAACGGCCTCGGCCTGCTGCCCTTCAGCAACACCCCGCATTACGACTCGGAGGCCGGCCGGCGGCCGCTGTTCCAGCGGCTGGTCGCCGAGGGCACGCTGCCGGCCGGATGGGCGACCGACGACGGAGTGGGTCTGCACTTCCACGGCACCGATCTCGTCGAGGCGGTGGCCGACCGGCCCGGGGTGCACGCCTGGCGGGTCGAACGCGGTCCGGACGGCACCGCCGTGGAGACCGCGGTGGTGCCCCGTCTGCTACCCGCGGTGCCCCGCGACTGAGCCGGCAGGCTTATGATTGTGGATGTTCTCAGGCTTTCCGCGGTCCCCTACCGCGAAGCATGGGACATACAGCGCTTCCTCGCCGAAATTCGCTTGGCCGCGGAGCGGCCCCTTCTTCGCACCGGTCGCTGAGCAGATGGAGCTGGTGGTATGACCGCCGTCGCCCCCGAGGGTCGTCCGCTGCTGCGCATCGAGGCCCGTAATGCGCAGACGCCGATCGAACGCAAGCCATCGTGGATCAGGACTCGGCTGCGCACCGGCCCGCAATACCAGGACGTCAAGGGGCTGGTCCAATCGGCCGGGCTGCACACGGTGTGCGAGGAAGCCGGCTGTCCCAATATCTACGAATGCTGGGAGGACCGCGAGGCGACCTTCCTGATCGGCGGGGAGGTCTGCACCCGCCGCTGCGACTTCTGCCAGATCGACTCCGGGCGGCCCGCACCGCTCGACCATGACGAGCCGCGCCGGGTGGCGGAGTCCGTCGCCACCATGGGCCTGCGGTACGCGACGGTCACCGGAGTCGCTCGGGACGACCTCGCGGACGGCGGCTCGCGGCTGTACGCGGAGACGGTCCGCCAGATCCACGCTCGCTCGGCCGGTACCGGCGTGGAGGTCCTGATCCCGGACTTCGGCGGCCGGCCCGACCAGTTGGGCGAGGTGTTCGGCGCGGCGCCCGAGGTACTCGCCCACAACCTCGAAACCGTACCCCGGATCTTCAGGCGGATCCGGCCGGCGTTCCGGTACGAACGCTCACTCGACGTGCTGCGCCAGGCCCGCCAGTCCGGGCTGGTCACGAAGTCGAACCTCATCCTGGGTCTAGGTGAGACGGCGGAGGAGATCCACACGGCCCTGCGGGATCTGCGGTCGGCGGGGTGTGAGCTACTCACCGTGACCCAGTACCTGCGCCCGACGCCGCGGCACCATCCGGTCGAGCGGTGGGTGCGGCCGGAGGAGTTCCTCGACTGGGAACGTGTCGGCGCGGAGCTCGGCTTCTCCGGGGTGATGTCCGGTCCGCTCGTCCGGTCTTCCTACCGGGCCGGCCGTCTCTACCAGCAAGCGATGACGGCACGTGACCAGGGTCGCAGCGAAATGTCCGTTCCCCCGGAAAGTGTGTCGGAAAACTCTCACGGGCAATGGCCGAGTCCGTGGTGACCATTCCTCGAAGCAGCTAGAATTAGCTTAGCGTTACCCCCTTGTTACGTGGGGGTCATCCTCTTCGCCCATCATCGAGGTGTGTGCCCACGACCGTGCCGGGAGGTCGTTCCCATCGTGCTCCGTTCACTGCTCAGCGTTCTCGAAGAAGTGACCCTGCTGCTGCTGCCGCACGGAGGTCAGAAGACCGCGCGTCGTAACGCGTGGCGGGCGGCCACCGATCTGCACGTGACGACCGGCTATCGATGGATGGACACCACCGTGCCGCTGTCGGTCACGCCGGTCACGCCCGGGCCGCCCCGAGTCACCACCCCGGGCCGCCGCCCCGCGTCCGCTCGCGGTCGCCACCCAGCACTGATCCGCGTCACGCCCTGATCACGCCCGGCAGTCAGATCCGCCAGACTTCCCGCCGGCCAATGGCGATCGGCGGGCGCGGGACGAGCATGCCTACCGCCAGCCAGGAGGCCGTAGGCTCGCGGTCATGGCACTGAAGAAGAAGCCGACGGACGCCCCGGGGTCGGCGATCCCGGGAGCGGCGGGGAAGGACCAGTCGGCGGGCGCAGCCGACAAGAACGGCGCGGCTGGCAGGCGCGGCACCAATCCTGGCTCCGCGGGGAAGATCCCCGGCACGGCCGGCAAGGGTGGCGCGGCCGGTCGGAACGGCCGCAGCGGCGAGGCGGGACCGGGAAAGGGATTCACCACCCGGGTCGCCCAACTCCGGATGATCTACAAGGTCACCCGGCAACGCGATCCGCAGGCGTTCTGGATCACCCTGGCAGGCTTCCTCGCTCCGGTCGCCGTCGGCATCGTGCTCGCAATCTTCGTCGGTCCGCTGTACCTGTGGATTCCGATCGCCCTCCTGCTCGGGGTGGTCGTCGCCCTGAACCTGTTCAGCCGACGGGTGCAGCGGACCGCCTACGCCGAGATGGAAGGCAAACCGGGCGCCGCCGCCGGGGTGATCGAACGGATGCGGGGCGACTGGCGCCTCACCCCCGCCGTCGGCGTCAACCGGCATCAGGATGTGGTGCACCGTGTCGTCTGCCGCGCCGGGATCGTGATCATCGCGGAGGGTCGCGGGCGTGGCCCGCGGGAACTGCTCGCCGCCGAGAAGCGCCGGATCCGCAAGGCCGTCGGCGACACGCCGGTGACCGACATCATCATCGGCACCAGTGAGGGGGAGACTCCCCTGCCCAAGCTGCAGAGCACCCTGATGCGGCTGCGGCGCACCCTGCGCCGCGGCGAGGTCGATGCCCTTGACCGTCGCCTGCGGGCGATGGGCGGCGCAGCGCTGCCGATCCCGAAGGGACCGATCCCCCGCAACATCCCGCGCGGCGGCCGCATCCGCTAGCGCCGCCGCCAGGCGTGGTCCGCCGTGCCACCCACGGTGGACCACCCCCGAAGCCCCGTAGTGGAGGGATCCGCGCTACTTCTCGGGGCCGGAGCCCACGGGGTCGCGCACCACCACGGTCCCGGCGGCGCGATCGTGAAGGCCGCGTAGGTCACGGTCCCAGATGAACACCGGGATGAACAGGCCCAGCAGAACGGTACGCACGACGATCCACGGCCAGGACTGCCGACCACAGTCACGCAGCCGGATCACGCGGATGCCGACCAGCCGCATGCCGATCGTCTGGCCGGCCGTACCGACGAGGATCAGCTCCTCGAGCAGGAAGACCGCGTAGATCGCGAGGCCACGCGCATCGGCGGCGTAGCTCAGTCCGACGATGTACAGCATGCCGACGATCAGGTTCGCGGCGACCGCGTCCACGAGGTAGGCCAGCAGGCGCGGACCGAACCCGACCACGGATCCTCGGCCGTCCCGCGGCAACCCGAGGCGTACCCCGGGCGGGGTGTCCCGCGGCAGACCTAGCCCGTCAAGCCAGCCTCCAAGTGCTCGTCCCACGACGCAAGCTTATGTGGCACCGCAACATGCACCCAACTCATCACGTTAAGTGATTAAGTAGGTTTCGGTAACGCTACGGAAACTATCCCGTGATGTCGTGCGCCGACGGCCTGGTGACCGGAGACACGCCAACATGGCGTAACCTGTGGCCCTAAGAAGCGTGACGCGATGCTGGAGGACGAATGTTCGCAAAAGCAGAAGACGTGCTTCGCTATATCCGGGACGAAGACGTTCAGTTCATCGATGTCAGGTTCTGCGATCTTCCCGGGATCATGCAGCACTTCACCATCCCGACCCAGGTCTTCGCGGAGTCGGTGTTCACCGAAGGCCTGATGTTCGACGGCTCGTCGATCCGCGGCTTCCAGGCCATCCACGAGTCCGACATGCTGCTGCTGCCGGATCCGCACACCGCTTTCGTGGACCCCTTCCGCGAGCACAAGACCCTCGCCATGACGTTCTTCATCCATGACCCGATCACCAAGGAACAGTACTCCCGGGACCCGCGCAACATCGCCAAGAAGGCGGAGACCTATCTCCGGGGCACCGGCGTCGCGGACACCGCGTATTTCGGTCCGGAGGCGGAGTTCTACATCTTCGACGATGTCCGCTATGACTACAACCCCTACGGGTCGATGCACCAGGTCGACTCGGTCGAAGCCGCCTGGAACACCTCCCGGAAGGAAGAGGGCGGAAACCTCGGGTACAAGCCGAGGTTCAAGGGCGGCTATTTCCCGGTGCCGCCCACGGACCACTTCACCGACCTGCGTTCCGAGATGACCCGGGTGCTCTATGAGACGGGTATCACCGTCGAGATGCAGCACCACGAGGTCGGCACCGCGGGCCAGGCGGAGATCGACATCAGGTACGACACGCTCCTGAAGACCGCCGACAACCTGATGCTCTACAAGTACATCATCCGCAACGTCGCCCGCGGCCGCGGCAAGACCGTTACCTTCATGCCGAAGCCGCTGTTCGAGGACAACGGATCCGGTATGCACGTCCACTCCAGCCTGTGGAAGGACGGGGAGCCGCTCTTCTACAGCCCGAACGGGTACGGCGGTCTCTCGGACACCGCCCGCTACTACATCGGGGGGCTGCTGCACCACGCCCCGGCGCTGCTGGCCTTCACCAACCCCACCACGAACTCCTACCGTCGGCTCGTGCCCGGCTACGAGGCGCCCGTCAACCTGGTCTACTCGGCCCGCAACCGGTCGGCGTGCTGCCGCATCCCGCTCAGCGGTGACTCACCGAAGGCCAAACGGGTCGAGTTCCGCGTGCCGGACCCGAGCTGCAACCCGTATCTCGCCTTCGCCGCGATTCTGATGGCGGGGCTCGACGGCGTGCGGAACAAGATTGATCCGCCGGACCCGATCGACAAGGATCTCTACGACCTCCCGCCGGACGAGCTGGCCGCGGTTCCCCAGGTCCCGGGTTCGCTGGAGAAGGTGCTCGACGCGCTGGAGGCGGACAACGAGTTCCTGCGGGAGGGCGACGTCTTCACCGCGGATCTGATCGAGACCTGGCTGGACTACAAGCGGGTCAACGAGGTCGACGCCATCCGCCTGCGGCCGCATCCTTACGAGTTCACCCTCTACTACGACATCTGACGCCCAGCCGTAAGGTTCCGGCCATTGACCCATCGCCGGGCCGCGGGTGATCCGGCGGGCGCCGAGGCGGTGACCGCGGCCTGCTCCCAGACAGGTGCGGCACGGTGAACCGCGGGGGGTCGGTCACGCTCTCGAGGCGGGCGGCCCCGATTGACCCCTGCGGTTCGTCTGGTCCTTCGCCGCGGTGGCAGAAGGCCTCTTCGAGCCGGGGACGCGTGCGGAAACCAGGTCGCGCCGCCACCTCCGGGCGGAGACCGGCCGAAGGCCCGCCGATATCCACCGAGTGCCGGCGAGCGCCAGAAAGATCACGGGCAGGGGATGCCCGGACCCTTTCCCGGGGTACCAGGCTAAACCCCCGAACCCACATTGAAAATTAATATACTAATTCCCCGAGGCCCTACTTCGACGACGTCGGAGGCGGGCCTCACGTCTATGCGGAACGGCGCAGTCCGGAATACCGGCCATCTCCCTCCGACACCCGCCGGGACACCACGACACGAAAGCGGAGCCGGGGACTCCGAAAATCCCGGACGGCAGTCGGCCCCGATCGCCCAGGGCCAGCCTTTCGTGACATAGCAGAGACCGAAAATTAACAATCACGGAACAGGAAGGTAACTGGGCACGACAAGGCTCCGGTCGAACCCTCCCGTCATTCGCGGCCTGGGTCGGCTGACCAGGCCGATCACGAAGTCGCTCCGTAACGTACAGGATCAACCACGGGGAGTATGAGTGAGTTATCAGGCCGAATACATCTGGATCGACGGCACCGAGCCCGAGCCGCTGATGCGCAGCAAGACCCGCATCAGCAGGGACGGTAAGGAGCCGGAGATCTGGGGCTTCGACGGCTCGAGCACCAACCAGGCGCCCGGATCGAACTCGGACTGCGTGCTGCGGCCCGTCTTCGTCACGCCCGACCCGCTGCGGGGTGGCGACAACCTCCTGGTGCTCTGCGAGGTCGAGCTGACCGACTTCACGCCGCACCCGACGAACACCCGGGCCGCCGCCCGGACCGTCGCCGAGAAGTACGCCGACATGACGCCGATGTTCGGCATCGAGCAGGAGTACACCTTCTTCAAGGACGGCCGTCCCTACGGCTGGCCGGAGGTCGGCTACCCCGCGCCGCAGGGACCGTACTACTGTGGCGTCGGCGGCTCGAAGATGCCCGGCCGCCAGATCGTCGAAAGGCACGCGCAGGCCTGCCTCGACGCCGGTCTCGCCATCGAGGGCACCAACGCCGAGGTCATGATGGGCCAGTGGGAGTTCCAGATCGGCGTGCTCCCCGCCCCGGCGATCGGCGACCAGATTTGGCTGGGCCGCTGGCTGCTCCACCGGATCGCCGAGGACTACGGCGTCGAGGTGTCGTTCGCCGCCAAGCCGATCCCGGGCGACTGGAACGGTGCCGGCGCGCACACCAACTTCTCCACCAGGCAGACGATGGAGGGCTGGGACGCCATCGTCGCCTGCTGCGAGGCGCTCGGCACCCGGGTGCTGGAGCACGTGACCCACTACGGTCACGGCATCCAGGACCGACTGACCGGTAAGCACGAGACGGCTCCGTGGAACAAGTTCTCCTGGGGCGCCTCCGACCGCGGCGCGTCGATCCGGATTCCGTGGGCTGTCGAGAAGGCCAAGAAGGGCTGGCTGGAGGACCGCCGCCCGAACGCGAACATGGACCCGTACCTGGTCTCCGCGCTCATGATTGACACCTGCTGCAGCGCCCTGGCCGGCGATAAGCCGACGCTGTTCGTGCCGTCCCAGACCACCCCGGCCCCGGCCGGGGCAACCGTCTGACGAACGGTCACCAGGCCGGAGCACAGGCGGCCGTGGCAGTACTCCCGACGACACGACCGCCTGCCCGGTCTTACGGTGGCGCGGTTCCGGCACCACCGGGCGTGCTAGCCGAAATCCGCGGTCCGCTCGCGCGCGAACACCTCCTCGACGACGGCGCGGGCCAGCGCCGCCGACCGGCGGTGCTCGGCGACGAGCTCGCCGGCCCGGTCGGAGGGATATCCCGCCGCGCTCGCCATCGCCTCCAGACCGGGCGGGCGGTCAGGGACGACGTCCGGACGCGGCCAGCCGGCCAGCGTGCTCGCGTTCCGGATGCGGGAGGCGGACATCCAGGCCGCGCGCAGGATCTCCGCCTCGCTCGCGTCGAGCAGACCGGAGACGACCGCAGCCCCCAGGCCCTCGAGCGTCGACGTCGTGCGCAGCGTGGGAATCTGCCGGCCGTGGCGCAGCTGGAGGATCTGCACCGCCCACTCCACGTCGGTCAGCCCCCCGGGGCCGAACTTCAGGTGCAGCGTGCGATCGACTCCCCGTGGGATCCGTTCCCGCTCCATCCGCCCGCGCAGGCGGATGATCTCGTCCAGGGCGCCCGCGGGAAGCGTGGTCGGGTAACGCACCGTGTCCGCTAGCCGGCAGAACCGGTAGGCGAGCCCGGGATCACCGGCCAGGGGCTCCGCCCGCAGCAGCGCCTGCGACTCCCACTCCTGCGACCACCGTTGGTAGTAGGCCGCGTACGCCTCCAGCGTGCGTGAGGCCGGGCCGCTGCGCCCCTCCGGACGCAGCGCTGTGTCCAGGCGCAGCGCCGGATCGGGTCCGGGAACGGCGAGCAGCCGGTGCAGCTCACCGACCACCTCGGCGACAGCCCTGCTCGCCCGGTCCGCTGACGCCCCTGGCCTGGCCTCGTGCACGAACAGCACGTCGGCGTCGCTGCCGTAGGACATCTCCGCGCCGCCGAGCCGGCCCATCGCGATCACCGAGATCCGCGCCGGCAACGACTCCGGGTCACCTCCGGCGACCCTGCGCTCGGCGACAAGCAGGGACGCGGCGATGGTGGCGGCCGCGGCGTCCGCCAGCGCCCGGCCCACGGCTGCGACGTCCTGCAGGCCGAGCAGGTCCGCGCAGGCGACCCGGACCAGTTCGACGCGGCGCACCGCCCGGGCCCGCCCGACGGCCTCCTCCCAGTCGGGGTTGCGGTGGGCGATCGCCACCATGGTCCGGACCAGTGCCTCCCGCGGCACCGGGACGAGATCGTCCTCGGTGCGCAGCAGCCGCACCGACTCCGGCGCGCGGGCCATCAGGTCCGCCACGTACCGGCTGGTCGCGAGTACCCGGGCGAGCCGGTCCGCGGCGCCGGCGGAGTCCCGCAGCAGCCGCAGATACCACGGGGCGCGCCCGAGTGCCTCGCTGACCCGGCGATAGGCCAACAGCCCGGCATCGGGATCGGGGGCGTCGGCGAAGGCGGGCAGCATCGTCGGCAACAGGTGGCGTTGGATCGCGGCCGTCCGGCTCACCCCGCTGGTCAGCGCCTCGATATGGCGCAACGACCGGTCCGGCGCGGCGAATCCGAGCGCGGCCAGCCGGTCGGCCGCCTCCTGGGGAGTAAGGCGGATCTCCTCCGTCGACAGGCGGGCGACCGCCTCCAGCAACGGCTGGTAGAAGAGCTTCTCGTGCAGCGATCGGACGGATCGGACCACCCGGGCGTGGGCGTCCTCGAACGCCTCCGCCGTGCGCAACCCCATCGACCGGGCCAGCCAGCGCAGCTCGGTGGCGTCCCGGGGCAGGGTGTGCACCCGGCGCAGCCGTTGCAGTTGAAGGCGGTGCTCAGCGTTACGGAGAAAACGGTAGGCGTCGGCGAGCCCGGCCGCGTCGCGCCGACCGACGTAGCCGCCGCGGGCCAGACCGTCGATGGCGCCCAGGGTGGATGCGACCCGCAGCTTGGCATCCACCCGGCCGTGGACGAGTTGCAGCAGCTGGACGGCGAACTCGACGTCGCGCAGGCCGCCCGGCCCCAGCTTGAGATTGCGCTCCGCCTCCGCGCGGGACAGCGTCGACTCCACCCGGCGCCGCATCGCCCGCACGTCGGCCACGAAGCCGGGACGGGAGGCCGCCGTCCACACCATGGGCGCGACCATCGCGCAGAACTCGGCGCCCAACGCCAGGTCGCCCGCGATCGGGCGGGCCTTGAGCAACGCCTGGAACTCCCAGGTCCGGGCCCAGCGGCGGTAGTAGGCGTGATGGCTGGCGAGCGTGCGGACCAGGGCACCGTCCCGGCCCTCCGGGCGAAGCCCCACATCGACCTGGAACAGCGCACCGGCGGCGGTGACGGTGCCGGCGGCTCGGACCAGCCCCTCCGCCAGCCGTGCCGCCGCCGTCAGTACCGCCGGCCCGGCCGGTTCCGCCCCGATCTTCCCCCCGTTCGCCGTACCGTTCGCCGCATCGCGGGGTGCCATCGGCTCGGCGACGAACACGACATCGACGTCGCTGACGTAGTTCAGTTCCCGTCCGCCGCACTTGCCCATGCCGATCACGGCGAGCCGGACCGGGGGCAGCCGCGGGTCGAGCCCGGCACGGGCGACCGCCAGCGCCGCGTCCAGCGCGAATCCCGCCAGATCGGCGAGTTCGGCCGTGGCCTCGTCGAGTGGCACCACGCCGGTCAGGTCCCGCGCCGCGAGGACCAGCAGCGCCCTGCGGTACGCGGTCCGCAGGGCGTCGAGGATCTGGGGACCGTCGCCCGCCGCCCGGGGCGCCGGATCGTCCGGATCCGCGCCGACCGCGCGCAGCAGACCTGCCCGCACGCTCGCCGCCTCCGGCGGGGTGGTGACCACCTCGTCGGCTTCCAGGATGTGCCAGTCCGCCGGATGGCGGGCAAGATGATCGCCGAGCGCGATGCTCGCGCCGAGCACGGCGGCGAGCCGTTCCCGCAGCCCCTCGTGGCGGGCCAGCGCACCGACGAAGGCCGCGCCCCCGGCCGGGCCGAGGGCCTCCACGAGCCGGTCCAGCGCGGCGAGAGCCCGGTCCGGATCGGCCGCAGCCGCCAGCGAGCCGACCACGACGTTGGCCTCGAGCCGTTCCTCGCGCACGATTCCCACGGTGGCGGGACCGGGCAGGACATCCCTGCCGGCGGTGGGCGACTGGGCGGCCGGGCTGAGCAGGCCGAGGCGGCGCATTGTCGTCTCGACCCGGTCGACGTCGGTGAAGCCGAGTCGCGCGAGCTGCGCGGCGACCGAGCTCCCCCGCGGATGGGCCGCGACCGGTCCCGGCCCGACCGGCCCCGCCCCGGCTATGGGGGGCCGGGTGCCGGTCCGCCCGGTCATAGCACCGGCAGGTACCGGTCGATCTCGAACGGGGTCACCTGCCGACGGTATTCCAGCCACTCGGCCCGCTTGTTCCGCAGGAAGAAGTCGAACAACTCGTCGCCGAGGGTCTCCCGCACAAGCGCGGAACGCTCCATCACCTTGACCGCCTCGGCGAGCGAGCCGGGCAGAGCGGTGATCCCGCGCTCACGACGCTGCGTGTCGGTGAGCGTCCAGACGTCGTCCGCCGAAGCCGGTGGCAGCTCGTAACCGCCCTGGACACCCCGCAGGCCGGCTGCCAGCACCAGGGCGAAGGTGAGATACGGGTTGCACGCGCTATCCGGCAGCCGGAATTCCACCCGGGTGGCGTTGGATTTGTGGAGCTTGTAGAGCGGAACCCGCACGAGCGCCGAACGGTTGTTGTGGCCCCAGCACACATAGGCCGGCGCCTCCAGCACCTCGCCGACCCGCTGGTCGCCGATGAGCCGCTTGTAGGAGTTCACCCACTGGTTGGTCACCGCGGTGATTTCGGCGGCGTGCGCGAGGAGCCCGGCGATGAAGGCCTTCGCCACCTTGGACAGCTGATAGTCGTCGGTCGGGTCGTGAAAGGCGTTGCGGTCACCCTCGAAAAGGCTCAGATGGGTGTGCATCCCTGACCCGGCCTGGTTACCGAACGGCTTGGGCATGAAGGTGGCGTAAATACCTTGCCGCAACGCCACCTCCTTGACCACCTGGCGGAAGGTCATGATGTTGTCGGCGATGGTGAGGGCGTCGGCGTAGCGGAGATCGATCTCCTGCTGGCCGGGGGCCACCTCGTGGTGGCTGAACTCCACCGAGATGCCCAGCCGTTCGAGCATGCTGATGGCCTGTTGCCGGAAATCATGGCTGATGTCATTGGGGGTCAGGTCGAAGTAGCCTGATTCGTCCACCGGCGGGGGCACCGGGCCACCGCGTTTCGGCGGCTCCCTGAGCAGGAAGAACTCGATCTCCGGATGGGTGTAGAACGTGAACCCCGCGTCGGCCGCCCTGGCTAGCGCGCTCCGCAGCACCCAGCGCGAGTCGGCGGCGGCGGGCGTGCCGTCCGGCATCACGAGGTCGCAGAACATCCGGGCAGTAAGCGGATGTTCACCGCGCCAGGGAAGCACCTGGAAGGTGGAGGGGTCGGGCCGGGCCAGCATGTCGGCCTCGTGTACCCGCGCAAAGCCCTCAATGGCGGACCCGTCGAAACCGATACCCTCCGCCAGCGCCCCCTCGAGCTCCGCGGGGGCGATCTCCACCGACTTCAGGTACCCAAGTACGTCGGTGAACCAGAGCCGAACGAAGCGGATGTCCCGCTCCTCCAGAGTCCGGAGAACGAACTCCTGCTGTTTGTCCATAGTGCCTCCGCGCTGAGGATGTGGACTCGACGATACGGGCCACCCGATGTGCTTATCCCGACCATAGCGACTACATCCGTTCGTCGCTGTGATGTTGCCTGGTAGCAACCAGTCCGCCAACGGCGTGTTACCTACCCTCCCGACACGGGACCTAACGGCCCACGCCGCGACCGCCTACGCTGCAACCATGGCCCAGCTGCGGATCGCCCTCGCCCAGGTGGACACGACCGTCGGGGATCTCGCTGGTAACGCCGACCTGGTCAGTACCTGGACGAAACGGGCCGTCGCCGATGGCGCTCATCTGATCGCCTTCGGTGAACTCACGTTGACCGGCTATCCGCCGGAGGACCTCGTCCTGCGCCGGTCCTTCGTCGCCGCGAGCCAGCGGGCGCTGGTGGCCCTGGCCCGCCGGCTGGCCGAGGAGGGGTGTGGCGAGATCGCCGTCGTCGTCGGCTACCTCGATGCGTCCGCGCAACCCGCGCCGAGTGTGGGACGCCCGGCCGGTGAACCGCAGAACGCCGCCGCGGTGCTCTGGGGCGGCGAGGTCGTCGCGCGTTACGCCAAGCATCACCTGCCGAACTACGGCGTCTTCGACGAGTTCCGCTACTTCGTGCCCGGCACGGCCTTTCCGGTGCTGCGGCTGCACGGGATCGACGTGGGCATGACGATCTGCGAGGACCTGTGGCAGCAGGGCGGGCCGATCACCGTGGCCCGCCGGTCCGGGGTCGGCCTCGTCCTGTGCATCAACGGCTCCCCCTACGAGCAGGGGAAGTCCTTCCAGCGCGACGCCCTGTGCGCCGAGCGCGCCCGGGAGGCCGCGGCCGCCCTGGCCTACGTCAACCTCGTCGGCGGGCAGGACGAGCTGGTCTTCGACGGGGACTCCCTCGTCGTCGACGCCGCGGGGGAGCTCGTCGCGCGGGCCCCGGTCTTCAGCGAGGCGCTGCTGATCACCGACCTGAACCTGCCCGCGGCCGGTCCCGGCCCGGCGCGGGCGGTGTCCGGGGCCATCGACGCCGGGGCCATCGACGCCGAGGATGGCACGACGATGACGGTGACGCGCACGATACTGGCCGCCGAGCCGCTGGCACCGTTCACCCCCCTGCCGCCGGTCGTCGCCGACCGCCCCGAGCCCGCCGGGGAGCTGTACACCGCGCTGGTCACCGCCACCCGCGACTACATCCGTAAGAACGGCTTCTCCTCGGTGGCGCTCGGGCTGTCCGGCGGTATCGACTCCGCGCTCGTCGCGACCATCGCGGTCGACGCGATCGGCGCCGGCGCCGTCCACACCGTCGCCCTGCCCTCGGGCTACTCGTCGGGGCACTCGGTGACCGACGCCGCCGAGCTCGCCCGCCGCCAGGGCACGCGGCACGCCGTGGTGCCCATCGAGCCGATCGCCGCCGCGTTCCGCGCCGCCGCCGCCCCCCTCGGCGGGCTGCACGGCCTCGCGGACGAGAACCTGCAGGCCCGGGTGCGCGGAACGCTGCTCATGGCGTTGTCGAACCAGCATGGGCACCTGATCCTCACCACCGGCAACAAAAGCGAGCTGGCAACGGGGTTCTCCACCCTCTACGGAGACAGCGCCGGCGGCTACGCCCCCATCAAGGACGTCTCGAAGACCCGCGTCTGGGAGCTGGCGCGCTGGCGCAACGCCGCCGCGGAGAAGCGTGGCGAGGTGCCGCCCATTCCCGAGGAGATCATCGTCAAGGCGCCGTCCGCCGAGCTTGCCCCGGGCCAGCTCGACTCCGACCGGCTGCCCGACTACGGCATCCTCGATCCCGTCCTGGACGACTACGTCAGCCACGACCAGGGCCGGGCCGAGCTGATCACGGCCGGGCACGATCCGGCCGTGGTGGACAAGGTGATCCGGCTCGTCGACCTCGCCGAGTACAAGCGCCGACAGAACCCGCCCGGGCCGAAGGTGACCTCCAAGGCGTTCGGCCGCGACCGCCGACTGCCGATCACCTCCCGCTGGCGCGAGAACCCGCCGGCCTGACCAGCCGCGCGGGCCGGGGCCAGCCGCGCGGCTCGAGTCGAGCCGTTACAGCCGGCGCTCGTTTTATGCCTGGCCCTTACGCCCCATACCGAGTGCCTTTCGGTACAGCTCCGGGACGCGGTAGCGCTCGGTGTCATCGCGGATACCAAGATCGATACCGAGGAGGCCGACCTCCAGCCCGAGGTTCTCGACGTCCGAGTCGACCTCCAGCTCTCGCGCCGGAAACGGCGTACGTCCGATCCCCCGGAGGGCATCGAACAAGGGAACGAGCTCGGCAAACTCGTCCTGCAGGGAGTCGATTTCCTGTTCACTGATGTCATCCAGCGACTCCACGAGCGCCCGGGGACGTATCAGGCTGCGCTCGTAGTAGGGCGGTGCCAGCGACAGTCACCGCTCTCGGTCAGCGGCGAGGTGGAAAAGCCGGACAAGCGAGCGTGGCGAGTGGTTTTCATTGCTGTCCGAAAGTCGGCGCCATACCCAGTTGTACGTGAAAGCGGTCTTGCCGCCGGAGATCCGCTCACCAACCAGCACGCGCCACGCATTGAGCACCTGCGGCTGCGGCCACCTCTCGACCAGCTCCGGCAAAAAGCGCTGCAGCCCGGGTTCCGGCACCCTCTCACGAACGAGATCAGTGACGGCCGGCGCCCAGAGCGCCTGCTTGACGACCACCTTGAGATAATCGGTCTGGTTTGCCCAGGACAACGTCACGTCGCGACCGAAGAAATGTGACTTGTTCGGTAGCTGAACGGTTCGCCAGATGTCCTCCCTGAGCATGATCTTCATCCGAAGATTCACCAGCTCGTCACCGCGCTCGGACAACAGGGACAGCAGTCCCCCCACACTTTCCCGCCGTCGAGTGAGGTCGGCAGGAGTGAGACCGAACCCAGTGTCAAGACCGTCGAAAAGAAGAAATGTGCCCCGGGCAACATCCGCGTCGAGGTCCCGAATCCACTGCCAGCCGACGAGTCCAGCGTCTTCGATGGAAAGCATTTTGCGTACATCTTGGACGAGGTTAAGTTCGTTGTACTGCGACTCGTCCTTGGAGTCACAGGTGAGTCCACCGAACGCGGGCACCGGCCGACGAGGGCGCCCACTGGTCAGCTGGATCACGACCCCGATAAGCAACATCCACGCCGTGCGCCAGTCGTCTCCCCGGTCCGCCAAGACCTCGCCGATGGCTCGGTATGTCCCGCTGGACGGCATCCAGGGTCTTCTCATCGGCAGCCACGGAGGGCTGGTCACCACGATGTTCCCGTCCGCGGCGAGGCTGCGGAACAGGGTGGTCTTCCCCGTGCCCTTCCGGCCAAGTATCAGGGGCACGTCGTCCCGGGCGGCCCGGCCGACAACTTCTGTGCGTAGGAAGGTCTCCTGGAACTCGTCGTCGGACTGAGCCTCCGCGGTGCCCGTCGAGAAGTGGATCTCAGCCAGGGCGCCGGCTTTTGAACCGGGCGGCGGGATGGCCATGGCGGCTGCGCCGTCCCGCTCGGCTGCCGCCGACTGCGGAACGAACCCTGCGATCCACTCCCCGACGGGCGAATAAGCATCGATGCCGGTCTCGGGAACTACGGAATCAGATCCCGCGATGTCCTCGCTGTAACCGAGGACGTGGACAAGCTCGTCAACCTCCGGGAACGCTGGATCCCCGCCTTCGACCACCGCCGGCGAGAGCCATTCCAAGATCCAGCCCACCGCCCGGTCCTCGTATCGCCGACGAGTCTCCGGAGCGCCCGCGCCCGGAACCGGGCTCACCAGAAAACGGGGCTCAGGAGTGTAGGCCCGCTCGGATCTGGCCGCCAGAAGCGCCCGCGTCAGCGCCCGCGTTCCCACCCGTGCCTGCGGATGCAGGAAGAATGTTACGACAGCTATGTCGGCCAGATCGAAGAGAAGAGGTGCCGACAGCGGACTGATCCCGGTCCTTGAATCTATGAGAACAATCTGCGGCGAGATATGGAGGTCACGGACGGCGCCGATGAGCGCGCGGAGTGGATTATTTTCCTCACGGTACCATGCCGCTGGGTCGAGCTGAGCGAGCTGGCGCGCATAATTGGCATCCGGATATCCGGCGGGCAGAAGATAGAGTTCCCGTTCGGGATGAGCACGCAGCAGATGGGCGGTGACATCAGGCATTTCGCCGGCTATGTCCGCCTCCAGTAGAAGCGGAACAACACCCTATTCCTGGTATGACTTCGCGCTCCACGTCGAAGAGTGCGGCAAGACCAGGCGCCTCAAGATCCATATCGAGGCAGAGCACTCGGTGTTCACGGGCTAGCAACAGAGCAGTGTAGGCGGGCAATGTCGATCTTCCGACACCCCTTCTGAGGGAGTAGAAGGTGGCGATGACCGGCTCGGAAAGGAAGTCGTCCGATCGTGAGGGAAGCCGGACCTCGATCGGCTCGCGCTGACCGCGCGCCAACGAGTCGGGCCACAGCGGGAGTTCCGGTGACGTAGATAGAAGATCTTCCTCGGATGCAGATGCTGCTGCCTCGTCGGGGGTGAGCAGGCTCATGAACGCTACGTCCGCGTCAGGCAGGACGGCCGCGAGTGCGATTTCACGCCGTTCAGGCTGGGAGCGCCCGCTGAAGATCTGCGTGACGACGCGGATCCGATAGCCCCGGAATGGATCCGGCTTTACCGTCACCACTGCCTGTTCGTCGCGCGTGCGGATGCGTGCCAGAACAGCCACCCGCACACGGTCCGCTGTCTCCTGATGCATACTCGGCATGCCGTCACCTCCTTGACCTCGCTCTTCCCGCTGCCACGTCGAAGTGGCCGGCCCAAGACAGGTACCTCAGATACGATCAGAGTAATCGGTTGAGCCGGCGCCCGAGGTACGGCGGCGAGCCGCCGGGCCCGCGCAAGCTCCGTGACATAGTCGATACCGGGCCGAAGAACCAGTTCGTATCGCATCTCGACCAAGCGCGCATCGACGTAAGCACGAAGATCCATCGGAAGATCTCCTCGCCGGATTCCGCAGTCGTCGAGTAGCGGTACGAGGTCGTGGGTTCGTCTGACGATTTTACCATGAGCCGTGGCAAGCGCCTTCGCGTACGCCTCGACGACATAACCCATGAAGTACAGCGCAGCCAGCTGGCGCGACTGTACGTGTAACACGGCGGCATCGGCGCCACGCTCGGAAGCCACCGCGGCCCAGTACTCGACCTGTTCGCGCCACGCTGGTTTCAGCTTGCCTCCTCCCGGCCCCAGCAAAACCCCGACATCCCCAAAAAGTGTAGCCAGACGGTAGCGGGCCGGAACCATCGGCTCCGGCCCGCTACCGAGAAGTTGGTCCACCGGGACAGCACGAGTCCTCTGTCTTCTGAACGGGGCCCGGGGCCAGCCGCGCGGCTCAGACCTGGCGGCGGCGCTCCACCGCGTCGAGGATCTCCGCGACGGCCTCGTCCACCGGCACGCCGTTGCGCTGCGCCCCGTCCCGGAAACGGAACGACACCGCACCCTGAGCGACATCGGAATCTCCGGCCAGCAGCATGAACGGCACCTTTTGCTTCTGCGCCGTACGGATCTTCTTCTGCATCCGGTCGTCGGAGGAGTCGACCTCCACCCGGAGGCCGTGCGCGGCGAGCCGCCGGGCGACCTCGCCCAGGTACGGCACGTGCTCGTCGGTGATCGGGATGCCGACCACCTGCACCGGCGCGAGCCACGGCGGCAGCGCCCCGGCGTAGTGCTCCAACAGGATGGCGAAGAACCGCTCGATGGTGCCGAACAACGCCCGATGGATCATGAACGGACGCTGCCGGGTCCCGTCCGCAGCCTGGTACTCCAGGTCGAAACGCCGCGGCAGCTGGAAGTCCACCTGGATGGTGGACAGCTGCCAGGTCCGGCCGATGGCGTCGCGGGCCTGCACGGAGATCTTCGGCCCGTAGAAGGCACCGCCGCCCGGGTCCATCACCAGTTCCAGGTCCTGCTTCTGCGCGGCCTCCCGCAGCAGTTCGGTGGCCTGCGCCCACTCCTCGTCGGTGCCGACGGCCTTGCCCTCCGGCCGGGTCGACAGCTCCAGGTAGAAGTCGGTCAGCCCGAAGTCGCGCAGCAACCCGAGCACGAACGTCAGCACGCTGTCGAGCTCGGCGGGTAGCTGCTCGCGGGCGCAGAACAGGTGCGCGTCGTCCTGGGTAAGCCCGCGCACCCGGGTCAGGCCATGGACCACTCCGGACTTCTCGTAACGGTAGACCGTGCCGAACTCGAACAGCCGCAGCGGCAGCTCCCGGTACGACCGGCCCCGCGACCGGAAGATCAGGATATGCATCGGGCAGTTCATCGGCTTGAGGTAGTAGTCGGTGCCGCCGTCGAGCTGCATGGGCGGGTACATGCCCTCGGCGAACCAGTCCAGGTGCCCGGAGATCTGGTAGAGCTCCGACTTGGTGATGTGCGGGGTGTTGACGAACGAGTACCCGGCCTCGATGTGCCGGCGCCGCGAGTAGTCCTCCATCGCGGTGCGGATCGCGCCGCCCCTGGGGTGGAAAACCGCCAGCCCCGGGCCGATCTCGGTCGGGAACGAGAACAGGTCAAGCTCCGCGCCAAGCTTGCGGTGATCGCGTTTCTCGGCCTCGGCCAGCCTGGTCTGGTAGGCCTTGAGCGCGTCGCGCGACTCCCACGCAGTGCCGTAGATGCGCTGCAGCTGCGGGTTCTTCTCGCTCCCCCGCCAGTAGGCCGCGGCGGAGCGCAGGATCGCGAAGGCCGTGATGGCCCGGGTGGTGGGCACATGCGGCCCGCGGCAAAGGTCCTTCCAGCACAGCTTGCCGGTCTTCGCGTCGAGGTTGTCGTAGATGGTCAGCTCGCCCGCCCCGACCTCGACACTCGCCTCGGCGTCGTCGGCCGCCGCGTCACTCGACTTCAGTCCGATCAACTCAATCTTGTACGGCTCGTCGGCGAGCTCCGCGCGGGCCTCGGGCTCGGTGACGACCCGCCGGGAGAATCGCTGGCCGGCCTTGATGATCGCCTGCGCCTTCTTCTCGATGGCCCTGAGGTCGTCCGGGGTGAACGGGGACTCGACGTCGAAGTCGTAGTAGAAACCGTTGTCGATGGGCGGCCCGATGCCCAGGCGCGCCTTCGGGAAGAGTTCCTGGACCGCCTGGGCGACGACGTGCGCGGCGGAATGCCGGATGATCGCCCGCCCGGCCGGCGAGTCAATCATGATCGGCTCGACGACGGCCCCGTCGGCGAGAACATGAGCGAGATCATGTTGCTGGCCGTCAACCAGAGCCGCGATCACGTTCCGGTCGTCGGCGAACAGCTCGGCGGCCGTCGTCCCGGTCGGCACCACCCGCGGATCGCTGCGCTGGGCGTGCTGAACGGTAAGGCGGACGTCGGACACCGAATCTCTCCTGTTGCGCTGGGAACACGGGTGCGGGGATCGCACCGCCGGTGCGTCGCCGGCCGGCAGGCGGCCCCACGGCAGGCCTTCCTGGCCCGTTCGCGATGCTACTCGCGGACGCATGGTGCCCCCGGCGAGCAGGGTACGGCGAGCGAGGTACTCAGTGTGACGGGTGCGGCGCGGACGGCTCCGCCGTCGGCCGCGCACCCTCCCGGCAGCGGATACCACCGAGGATGGTGTCGACGATCTTCGCGATCCGCGTTCCGCTCACCTCGTAGTCACCACTCATGTACTGCCGATAAGCGACCGGACCGACCAGCATGTCGACGACGAGGTCGACGTCGACGTCCGCGGCGAGTTCCCCCGATTCGATGCCGCGCCGGAGCATGGCGGCCGCCTTCTCCCGCGACGGCTCGATCATCTTCTGCGAGTAGGTGGCGAACAACTCCGGGTGCGTGCTCCGCTCGGCAACGAGCTTCGGCATGATCCGCCCGGACAACGACTGGAGGTTGTGCCGGCGCAGCGCATTCAGCCAGGCCACCAGGTCGTCGCGCAGGGAGCCGGTCTCGACCGCGTCGAGACTGTCGGCCAGGGTGTCCAACGCGTCCCCGATCAGGGCATCCTTCGTTGGCCATCGGCGATAGACCGTCGCCTTGCCGACCCCGGCGCTGGTCGCCACCGCCTCCATCGACAGGCTCGCGAAGCCGACCGTCGCGAGCTCGTGCAGCGCGGCATCGATGATCGCCTCATCGCAGCGGGTGTCCCTCGGACGACCGGGAGCGCGGGAGACGCGGACCCCGGAGGGCACCCGGTCGGACGGCCGCCGAGGATGCGGAGTGCGCACGTCCCGGGTGGCCATCAGGCGGGACACCGGCCTGATCCCCCGCACGCTCCGTCGCCGCCGTGCCGATGCATCCGCATGGAAAGGCCACCCGCCACCTTGATCACGCCGCACGTTCCCGCCGGACTTCAAGATCAGAATACGTCCCAGCCGGCCAAGACGCATCCGTTTGCCAGGGCAGCGGCGTGGCGTGCGTCGCGTTCCACGCCGATCGGGCCATGGTCCACCGCGAAACCACCACCCGAACGCCCCAGCCCGAACAGCCACCTAGGGGCCGGGGGATCTGCTCCGCCGCGGGCTCTCCGCGTGGCGGCCGTTGGTGGCAGCATGAGAGGGACGCCGGGACGCCCAGCGCCCGGACGGACGTACAGGAGCACTCATGGATGCTTCAGGCACACCCACCCACCCGGCGGGCCCGGCGGCGACGCCCTACGGCGCGCCGACCACGCCGCCGCGGCCACGCCGGTCCCGTTTCACAGTGCGTGACGTCGCCGCGGCGAAGAACCGGGGCGAGAAGTGGTCGATGCTGACCGCGTACGACGCCACCTCCGCCGCCGTCTTCGACGAGGCGGAGATCCCCGTCCTGCTGGTCGGGGACTCAGCCGCCAACGTCGTCTACGGCTACGACACGACCGTGCCGATCACCGTCAACGAGCTGCTGCCGCTGGTCCGGGCGGTGGTCCGCGGAGCACCGCACGCGATGGTCGTCGCCGATCTGCCCTTCGGGTCGTACCAGGGGGGGCCGGCCGAGGCGCTGGCGAACGCTACCCGCTTCCTCAAGGAGGGCGGGGCGCACGCGGTGAAGCTCGAGGGCGGTTCCCGGGTGGTCCGGGCGGTGGACGCCCTGGTCGGCGCCGGCATCCCCGTTATCGGGCATCTGGGGCTGACCCCGCAGAGCATCCACACTATCGGGGGCTACCGGGTCCAAGGCCGCGACGAGGCCGGCGAGGTCCTGCTGGCCGACGCGCTGGCGCTCGAGGCGGCCGGCGCGTTCGCGGTCGTGCTCGAGGTGGTTCCCGCCGATCTGGCCACCCGGGTGACGAAGGAGTTGCGCATCCCCACCGTGGGCATCGGAGCCGGCTCGGGATGCGATGCCCAGGTGCTGGTCTGGCAGGACATGGCCGGGCTGAGCGACGGCCGCGCGCCGCGGTTCGTCAAGCGGTACGCGGATCTGCGCACGATTCTCGCGGACGCCGCCCGGGCCTACCGCGCGGACGTCCGGGACGGCAGGTACCCGACAATCGAGCACAGCTACTGATCAGCCATCCGGCCGGTGGTGCCGGCGGCGGCGCTGTCACTCCGGCCCATCGCCGGTCCGGGCCAGCGCCGCCGCGAGCACGGACCCCGCCTCGACCAGGGACGGGCCGTACCAGGTCAGCAGGCGGCCGGACACGCAGACCGCGGGCGCGCTGAAGGTCTCGGGTCCGTCCGACGGGCTGAAGGGGTACGGCTCATCGGGCAGGACCACCAGGTCATGGGGCGGGACGGCCGCGGGATCGATCCGAGGGTAGCGGTCCGGCGAGTCCGCCAGCACGTTGTCGACCCCCAGCCGGCGCAGCACGTCGCCGGTGAAGGTGTCCCGGCCGACCGCCATCCACGGCCGGCGCCAGATCGGCACCAACGCCCGCCGCCGCGGCCCGGCGGCCGGCACGGCCCAGGCCTGCCGGGCGGCGTCGAGCCAGCCGGGACGAGCCAGCCCGCAGGCCAGGCGCAGCATCCGGTCCAGGCTCACCAGAGCCTGATCGACCGTGGTAGGGGCGGTGACCCACACGGCGAGCCCGGCCCGGCGCAGCGCGGCGAGGTCGGGTTCCCGGTTCTCCTCGGCGTTCGCGCAGACCAGGTCCGGAGCCAGGGAGACGATGGTGTCGAGGTCGGGGTTCTTTGTCCCCCGGACCCGGGCGACGGCCAGCCCCGCGGGATGGCTGCACCAGTCGGTGGCACCCACCAGCAGACCGGGCGCGGTAACGGCGATCGACTCGGTGAGGCTGGGAACGAGCGAGACGATCCGTTCCACCCGCGCCGGAATCGCCACCGGGTGGCCCAGATCGTCCCGGAAGGCCGTCCCCGCCTCTCGTTCCCGCCCGTTCGCCACCGTGGCCACGTCCGAACGGGCCACGTCCGGAGAGGCCACGTCCGGACGCCGCTCAGACATCGGTGACCCGCAGGCCGGCGTGTGACTTGTACCGACGATTGACCGAGATCAAGTTTGCGGTCAACGCCTCGACCTGACCGGCGTTGCGCAACGTGCCGGCGTAGATGCCCCGCATGCCGGGAATGCGCTCGGCGAGCGCGGCCACCAGATCGGTGGCGGCCCGATCGTCGCCGAGGACCAGGACATCAGTGTCGATCTTCGCGACCGCGTCATCGGCCAGCAGCACCGCAGAGACGTGGTGGAAGGCCGCCACGATGGTGCTGTCCGGCAGGACGACGGCCGCCTGCTGCGCGGCGCTGCCCTCGGGCACCACGAGTGCGAAGGCACCCCCCTTGTCGAAGCCGAGGGGGTTGACGCAATCGATCACGATCTTCCCGGCCAACGGCTCCCGCAAGGCGGCCAGGGTCTGGCGATGGCCCTCCCAGGGAACCGCGATGATGACGATATCCGCGCGCTCGGCGACCGTGGCGTTGTCCGCGCCTTCGATACGCAGGCCGGGACGCGCGAGCGCGGCCGCGGCCTGCTGGCCGCGTTCGGTCGAGCGGGACCCGATCAGCACGAGATGGCCGGCGGCGGCGAACCGCAGGCCGAGGCCCCCGCCCTGCGGACCCGAGCCGCCGAGGATACCGATGATCAGCGCGGGGACATCCGGCCGGACGCGGTCAGTGGAAGCCACCCTGTTATCCTGCCCGATCCGGGCTTTGGCCGCCCGGCTGCGTGACACCCGTGAAAGCGTTCCCAGAACGGTGGGAACCAACCCGTTCACCCTCCGACATGACGATGCATGACAAGTCCACCCCCTTGCGGACAGCTCCTGGCAATGAGGGACTATGCAGAGACAACGGGACAGCTACGTGCCCGATTTTTCCGAGCTCGCCCCCCGTGGGGAGATCCGGATCGACCGGGTCCATACACGTCGCCACCGGCAGAGGAGCAACCCACGTGACTGACAGCTACAGCTCTTGGACCGCGACAATTGGTGAGAGAGTAGACACGAAAAGCGAACCTGCCGGTACTTCCAGGAACCCCGCGCGCGCATTGGTCTCAGATGGGCCGTACCGTTCCGTTTCACACACATCGAGCAGATCTTCGGAGTCAGGCGAGAGAGGTCGAGCAATGGCGGACGTGTCGGTTCGCTTCGCGATGACGAACGACAGCGAAGTGGTGCTGAACCTGTCGCTGCCGCAGGCACTGCGCCTGATGGAAGCGATCGCCCGTAAGGTGGGCGAAACCCTGGCCGAGCGCAGCACGCAGCCGGTCGGCGGTGTCGGCGGCGTTCCCGCCTCGGCTCCCTCCAACGGGATGCCCAGCCTGGGGCCGTACACCCCATCCTGAGCGTGTCCACGTGCCGCGCCGGTCCACGCGTCCCCAAGCGGTGGCGTCGCGCCGCTTGGCGCGTTCTCCCGCGGACAGTCCCGGGTGGACATTCGCCCGGGACACCGACCGTCGCTCAGAACCGGGGCGGTGCCCCGGCGAAACTCACGGATCCGTCATGCACGGATCCGTCCTCGGGTCCCCAGGTCCGGGAGTGGTGACCGATCGAGCCCAGGGTCGAGCCCAAGGCGCGTGGGTGTGAGGCCGCGTACACTTCGCGAAGCCGGTCCACCGTCACCAGGGTGTAGATCTGAGTGGTGCTGACCGAGGCGTGTCCCAGCAGCTCCTGCACCACCCGGACGTCGGCGCCGCCGTCGAGCAGGTGGGTGGCGAAGGAATGGCGCAGCACGTGGGGTGACACCCCCTCCACACCCGCCGCGAGCGCCGCCGTACGCAGCACCGACCACGCGCTCTGCCGGGACAGGCGGTTACCGCGGCGGGACAGGAAGACCGCGGGCCCCGAGCGGGGGGCGGCCAGCATCGGCCGCCCCACCCGCAGGTAGTCGGCCACCGCGGCGATGGCGCACCGACCGAGCGGGACGATCCGGTCACGTCCGCCCTTGCCGTGCAGGCGGACGGAGGCGGCCTCCAGATCGAGATCGTCGACGTCGAGACCGACGGCCTCCGAGATCCGGGCCCCGGTGCCGTAGAGAAGCTCCAGCAACGCGGTCGCGCGCAGACGGCGGACGGCCTCGGCCGGTTCCACCGGCGGCGGTCCCCCGGGCGGCGGCGGGGATCCCGACGGGGGCGCACCCGCGGCCGCGGCGAGGACGGCCACCACCTGGTCGATGCTCAGGGCCTTCGGTAGCCGCCGGGGAGGCGTCGGCGGTCGAACCGGCCGGGACACGTCCTCGGGGACGTCACCCTCGTCGGCCGCGAAGCGGTGCAGCGACCGGACGGCGACCAGCATCCTCGCGACCGACGCCGCGGCAAGCGGCGGGTGCGTGTCGTCACCGGTGCGCAGCACGGCGGCGAATCCGGCAACCTCCGCCTCACCGACCGCGCCCAACGAGGACAGACCGCATGCGGAGAGATGATCATAATAGCGGCGCAGGTCGCGACGGTAGGCGAGCACCGAGTTGTGCGCGAGTCCGCGTTCGCCCTCCAGATGGTGGAGATAGCGCTCGATGACGCCGGCGGGCGTGCCACGCAGCTGGGACCCGGCTCGATGATCCGCAGGCCGGGACAGGTCGTCCGGCCCGGGCCGAGGCGCCGACGGACGATGATCCGAGGACCCGCCGACGCCGGATGCCGAGGCCGCGGGGGGGCGCAGCCGGAATACCCGGTCGCCGTCGGTGACTCCCATCATCGAACTGATAGTAGGACCTGCCCCCCGTTCTCCGTTGGCGCCTATCCACATACCGCGTTTCCGCGGCTATCCTGGCGACTTGTGCAAGCGGACAACGGGTCGTCACGGTACGCCGCACGGCTGGGGGTCGCTATCGCCATGCTCGTCATCCTCACGGGCGCGGGCTGCGGCGGCGACCAGCACGAGCCATCCGGGGCCGCGGTCCCGACCCGCCCCGGTTCCCAAAACCCGGGCACGGCCGTCTCCGGCGGCCCTTCCTTCCCCGGTTCGGTCGACGACACGCCCGCGGCCGCTACCCGCACGGTCGAGGGCTACTTTCACGAGATCAACGAGGCCGCGCGGGCCGGTCGGGTCGCGGTTATCGCGCCGAGGGCGCTCGGTGGCTGCCAGCCCTGCGTCCTCGACGTCGGGGTGACCCGCTCACTCCAGCAGCGGGGGCTGCGCGCGGACGGGCCGGCCTATCAGCTGAGCGACGTGCTCGCCCGGCCGCGGGTCGGGCTCGTCACCGAGGTGGACTTCACCGTGCGAACCCGGGCGGTGGGGCTGCTGGACCCAGCGGGCCGGCGGGTCTCCGACGCCCCGGCCGTGCCGACCCGGGTCGGCACGGCCGAACTGTCGCTCACCGACCACGGCTGGCGTATCCAGACCCTGCGCTACGCCCCGGGCCGGGCATGACCACCGGCCCGGGGACGACCGCCCCGCGCACGACCACCGCCGCCCGCACGACCACCGCCGGCCGGCGCCGCGCGTTCCCGCGCCCGGCGCTGATCGCGGTCGGCGCGCTGCTGCTGGTGAGCCTGACCAGCCTCGCCGCCGGCGCGCTGTGGGGTACCTGTGACACCCGGGCCACGGACAACGGCTACCAGTACCGCTACCACGACGGAGTGCTGGAGCGCGTCGGGATCCCGACCGGATCGGGGGCCCGGCGGAGCGCGGCCTGCGGCCAGGATTGTCCGGACGACCCGGCAGCCGTCTGTGACCTGCTGACCGCGGTCGGGCCGGATCCGGCGATGGACGCGCAGGCGCGGGCCCAGTACGACCAGGTGGTAGCGGGCTGCTTCAACTACCTGCTGCCCGCCGGCGCGGTGCCGATCGCCCAGGTGCAGGCCGCGCTCGCTAACTACCTGCGCGAGAAACTCCTGCCGAAGCCGTCGATCGTCATCGCGCCGTCCGGCCGCAGCTTCGCGAACCTGGCCACGATCCTCTACACCCCCGTGCCCGACTCGTTCACGTTCAACGTCGACCAGCCGGTCGTGGCGACCATCAGCGCCGTTCCCCACTATCACTGGGAGTTCGGTGACGGCGAGACCGGCCCGGATGCTCCCGGCCGGCCCTACGACCCGGCGATCTCACCGCGCGATCATCCCGAGGCCTATGTGGCGCACGGCTACGCCCGGCCGGGCCGGTACCAGGTGACCCTCGCGGTGACCGGGGACGGCACGTTCACCGTCCCCGGGGTCGCGCAGGCATTCCCGATCGACGCGGTGACCCTCGCCGCCGCGCGGGGCATCGTCGTCGACGAGGCCGCCGGCGTGCTGGTCCACAACGATTGACGCCACCGCGGGACCGGACCGACACCACCGCGGAGAAACGGGGCCGCGGCGCGGCGGCTCAGCCGCGGTGGGCGGGACGAGCGGGCCAGGGTGCGTCGGGTGGGCGCAGACCGGCGTAGTTCTCGCCGCGCGCCCGGGCCGTGGCCAGCAGCCCGATGACCGCCATCGCGTTGGTGATCTCACCGCGCAGGACCCGTTCGACAGCGTCGGTGAAGTCGATACGCGCGAGACCCATCTCGGCCTCCTCGTGCACCGGCACGTACCGCTCGGCAGCCGGGATCTCGTGCAGCCCGCGGGCCAGGAAAAGGCGGTAGGCCTCGTCGGTCATCCCCGGCGAGGCCCACACGTCAACCAGCAGATCGTAGCGGTCGGCGCGCAGCCCAGCCTCCTCGGCCAGCTCCCGCGCGGCGGCCGAGGACGCCGGCTCGCCCGGCACGTCGAGAATGCCGGCGGGCAGCTCCCACAGCGGACCACCGACGGGATGACGGTACTGATGGACCATCACCACCCGATCGGCCTCGTCGAGGGCGACCACCCCCACGGCGCCGGGATGCACCACCACATCACGCTGCGAGATGTCGCCATCCGGCATCCGCACCTGATCGCGGCGGACAGAGATGACCCTCCCCTGGTAGGCCAGGGTGCTCTCGGTGACCTCGTACCGGTGCGGGGTCGCCGTCACGGGGACACCAGCGCGGCGGTGCCGTTGGAGCTGACGCTCGGACGGGATGCGCTCGCGCCCCGGCGGATACTCCCGCCGGATCGACCGGCCGTGACGCCGCGGGTCTGCGCGGCGCCGTTCTCCGGGGCGCCGTTCTCCGGAGTGGGAGCGTCCTCGCCCGGCAGGTCCACCGGCAGCACCCCGCGGCGGCGGTCCGCATGCGCGACCGCCGCGGCGACGAGACCCCGGAACAGCGGATGGGCCCGGGTCGGCCGGGACCGGAACTCCGGATGTGCCTGGGTGCCGACGTAGTACGGGTGCACGTCGGCGGGCAGCTCGACCACCTCGACCAGGCGGCCGTCCGGCGACGCCCCGGAGAAGACCAGCCCGGCGGCGGCCAGCCGGTGCCGATAGTCGTTGTTCACCTCGTACCGGTGCCGGTGGCGCTCGGCGACCTCGGCGGCGCCGTACTCACGCCGGGCGAGCGTGCCGGGCGCCAGCACGCACGAGTACAGGCCCAGTCGCATTGTGCCGCCCATGTCCCGGGTGCCGGCCACCACCTCGTGCTGGTCAGCCATCGTGGAGATCACCGGGTGGGGGGTCTCGGGGACGAACTCGGTGGAGTTCGCCGCCTCCAGGCCGGCGAGACTGCGGGCCGCCTCGATGACCATGCACTGCAGGCCGAGGCAGATACCGAGGGTCGGAATACCGTTCTCGCGGGCGTGCCGCAGCGCGGTGAGCTTGCCCTCGATGCCCCGCACCCCGAAACCACCGGGAACGATGATCCCGTCGACCCCGTCAAGCAGGGTGGCCGTCACGTCCGGGGAAGAGCACTCGTCCGAGGTGACCCACCGCAGGTCCACCCGAGTGTCGGTGGCGAAGGCGCCGGCGCGCAGGGCCTCGGTCACCGAGAGGTAGGCGTCGGGGAGGTCCACGTACTTGCCGACGATCGCGATCGTCGCCGTGTTGGCCGGGTGGTGCACCCGTCGCAGCAACGTGTCCCATTCCGTCCAGTCGACGTCGCGGAAGGACAGCCCGAGCCGACGCACCACGTAGGCGTCGAGACCCTCGCGGTGCAGCACCCGGGGAATGTCGTAGATGGAGCTCGCGTCCGGCGCCCCGACGACGGCCTCGTCGTCGACGTCGCACATCATCGCGATCTTCTTCTTGAGTGAATCGGGCAGCGGCCGGTCGGACCGGCAGACCACGGCGTCGGGCTGCAGGCCGATGCTGCGCAACGCCGCGACCGAATGCTGGGTCGGCTTGGTCTTCAGCTCTCCGGAGGGGGCGAGGTAAGGGACCAGGCTCACGTGCACCGTCAGGGCGTTGTCCCGACCGACCTCGTGGCGTACCTGACGGATCGCCTCCAGGTAGGGCAGCGATTCGATGTCCCCGACGGTCCCGCCGACCTCGGTGATCACCACGTCGACGGAGTCACCGGCCAGCCGCCGGATCCGGTTCTTGATCTCGTCGGTGATGTGCGGGACGACCTGGACGGTCTGGCCCAGATAGCCGCCGCGGCGTTCCCTGGCGATAACGGCCGAGTAGACCTGGCCCGTCGTCACGTTGGCGCTGCCGTCGAGGTCGACGTCGAGGAACCGCTCGTAGTGGCCGATGTCGAGGTCGGTCTCGGCCCCATCGTCGGTCACGAACACCTCACCGTGCTGGAACGGGTTCATCGTCCCCGGGTCCACGTTGAGGTAGGGGTCGAGCTTCTGCATCGTGACGCGGAGTCCACGAGCCTTGAGGAGTCGACCGAGGCTCGACGCGGTCAGTCCCTTGCCGAGGCTGGACGCGACCCCGCCGGTGACGAAGATGTGTTTGGTGATATGCGCCTGACCCACCCGAAGCTCCCGTGGTTACGCCGCCGGTCCGGCCCCGGCGCCTCCACGGGACTTCACGGTAACAGCTCCCCCGCACGACGCCTCCAGCGCAATGCGGGGACTCTGCCATAAGGGTGAGTCAGGGCCCTCGGCTATCACTTTCGGTGACTCCCTGGACCACCGCAGGATGCCCGGTCTCCCCGACCGCGGTGGCACTACGGCAGCGCCTTGTCTGCCGCCGCGGCGGCGAGCAGCTCCTCGGCGTGCCCACGGGCCAGCGGGCTCTCCTCCTGGCCGGCAAGCATCCGGGAGAGTTCCCGCACCCGGCCGGCGTCGTCGAGCGTGACGACCCCACTGCGGGTGACCGATCCGTCGTCGGCCTTGTGGACCACCAGATGACGGTCCGCAAAGGCGGCGACCTGCGGCAGATGGGTGATACAGATCACTTGATGAGTGCGGGCGAGACGGGCGAGGCGCCGGCCGATCTCCACCGCGGCCCGACCGCCGACCCCGGCGTCCACCTCGTCGAAGACCATGGTCGAACCGGTGTCGGCGGCGGCGAGGACGACCTCGATCGCGAGCATAACCCGGGACAGCTCACCGCCCGACGCGCCTTTCTGGACCGGCCGCGGCGGCGCCCCGGGATGCGGGATCAGCCGCAGCTCCACGTCGTCGACGCCGAACGGTCCAAACGCGACGACCCGCAGGCCGACCGGCAGACCGGCCGGATCGTCGCGCTGCGACACGGCGGCCTCCACCCGGGCCCGGGGCATCGCGAGCCCGGCGAGCTCGGCGGCGACCGCCGCACCGAACCGGGCCGCCGCCTTGGTCCGGGCGTCGCTGACCTCCTCGGCGAGCCGGGCCAGCTCGGCGGTCAGGCTGTCCCGCCGGACGGTGAGCGCCTCGACGCTGTCCCCGGCGCCGTCGAGTTCCAGCAGCCGGCGCCCAGCCTGGTCCGCCCAGGCCAGCACGCCGTCGATGCCGGTACCGTGCGCCCGGGTCAGGCTGGTGAGGGCGGCCTTACGCGCCTGGGCGTCGGCGAGGCGCACCGGGTCGGCATCGATGCCCTCCGCGTAGGAGGCGAGGTCCGCGGCGACGTCGGTGAGTAGCATCCCCACCTCCGTGAGCCGCACGCCGAGAGCGGCGAGCTCGGCGTCGAGGGCGGACTCGCCGGCGATGATCCGCTGGGCCGCGGCCACCAGATCGACCGCACCGGGCTCGTCCGACCCGGTGGCCGGATCGCTCATCAGCGCAGCGTGCGCGGTCCGCGCCGCCCGCACCAGGGTCTCCGCATGCTCCAGCCTGGTCAGCTCGGCGTCGAGGATGACGTCCTCACCAGGGCCGGGGGTGACCCGTTCCACCTCGTCCAGGCCGAGGCGCAGCAGCTCCGCCTCCTGCTCGCGTTCACGCACCCGATCGGTGATCTCGGCGAGCCGCCGACTGACCCGGGTCAGCTCCCGATACACACCGCCGTAGCGGGCCAACGGCCCGGCGACGGCGGAACCGGCGAACCGGTCCAACGCGTCACGCTGGGTGGACGGCTTGAGCAGGCGCTGTGCCTCGGACTGGCCGTGCACGGCGATCAGCTCCTCGGCGATCTCGGCGAGGACACTCGCCGGGACCGAGCGGCCCGCGACCTGCGCCCGGGACCGGCCCTCCGCGGTCAGGGTCCGACCGACGACGAGGACAGCGCCGCCCGGATCCTCGTCGAGGTCGCCGCCGACTTCGCGGACCCGGGCCGCGACAGCCGACTCGGCACCGATGACGAGCCGACCCTCGACGAAGGCGCGATCGACCCCCGGCCGGACCAGACCGTAATCCGCCCGCCCGCCGGTGAGCAGCCCCAGCCCCTGGACAATCATGGTCTTGCCGGCTCCGGTCTCGCCGCTCACCACGGTGAGGCCGGGAGCAAGGTCGAGGGCGGCGTCGTCGATGACCCCGAGGCCGCGGATGCGAATCTCCTCGAGCACGCCCCGAACTCTAGCGTCACCAGAACGGAGGCCGATATCGCAGAGGCGGAAGATCCGCCACCGCTGCCGCCGCGTCGCGGCGAAGCCCCCCGACGATCATCCCAGGAAGCTCGCCGAAGGCGAGCTAACGGAAACCCCGAACGGCGCCCTAGGCCAGGGGTCCCCGCGTCGCGGCGAAGTCGCTACGCGGGGGAGGCACGTTGGTTGCGTCCTCGCCAGCCTTCCACCGGAAGGCCAAACTTGGCGACGAGACGATCAGTGAACGGCAGCGGATGCACCACGGCGAGCCGCACCGGTTGGCGGCCGCGGACCACCTCGACCCGCGACTCGGGGGGCACCTCGACGAACCGCCGGCCGTCACAGTAGAGGACCGCGGGCACCGGCGGCAGGATCTCCACGGCGACCGCGGAGGCCGGTGCCAGCACGAGCGGCCGGGCGAACAGCGCGTGCGCGCTGATCGGGGCGACCAGCAGGGCCTCGACGCCCGGCCACATCACCGGACCACCGGCCGAGAAGGCGTAGGCGGTGGATCCGGTGGACGTCGAACAGATCACCCCGTCGCATCCCCACCGGGACAGCGGACGCCCGTCAATCTCCAGCACGCATTCCAGCATCCGAGCGCGCTCGGCCTTCTCCAGGGACATCTCGTTGAGCGCCCAGCCGGTATAGGTGACCTCGCCACGCCGCCGGACCGTGACGTCGACCGTCATGCGTTCCTCGACCGTGTAGTCCTTGCGGACGACGTGCTCGATGGTGGATTCCAGCGCGTCGGGTTCAGCCTCGGCGAGGAACCCGACGTGCCCGAGGTTCACGCCCAGCAGCGGGGCGTCAGCGGTGCGGGCCAGCTCCGCGCCGCGCAGCAGGCTGCCGTCGCCGCCGAGGACCAGCACCAGTTCCACCCCGACGGCCGCGTCGGCGTCGTGCGGCACGATGTTGGCGGCGGTCAGGTCGAGCATCTCCGCCTCGTCCCGCAGCACTCGCGGCGACACCCCGGCTGCGGCCAGGCCCTCGATGACCCAATGGGCGCTCTCCCGGACCACCGAGCGGCGGGGATGGGTGACAACGAGGATCTCCCGCGTCATGCCCGACGCCCCGATCCCGCGGGGCCGGCGGCGATCGCCCCGGCCAGGACGTCCGCGTCGAGCGGTGGGGCCCCGGCGGCCAGCCACAGCAGGTACTCGACATTGCCCGCCGGGCCGGGCAGCGGACTCGCCGTGACACCACGCACGCCGAGATCTAGCATGGCTGCGGACGTGGCCACGTCGCGGACCGCCTCGGCGTGCAACGCGGTGTCGCGCACCACCCCGCCTGGCCCGAGCCGCTCCCGGCCGACCTCGAACTGGGGCTTCACCAGCAGCACGAAATCGGCGTCTGGGGCCGCGCAGGCGCGCAGCGCGGGCAGCACCAGGGCCAGCGAGATGAACGACAGGTCCCCGACGACCAGGTCGACGCGGTCACCGATCTCGGCGGGCGTCAGGTTCCGGGCGTTGGTGCGGTCGAGCACGCAGACCCGGGGATCGCAGCGGAGCCGCCACAGCAACTGCCCGTAGCCGACGTCCACGGCCACGACGGAGGCCGCCCCGTACCGCAGCAGCACGTCGGTGAAGCCGCCGGTGGAGGCACCGACGTCCAGGCACCGTCGACCGGCCACGACCAGCGTGGGGCCGGTGGAACGCGGGATTTCGACACCCGGTTCCGGTGCGGGGACCCCGAAGGCCTCGAAGGCACCGAGAAGTTTGTGCGCGCCGCGGGAGGCGTAGCCGGGATCGTCCCCCTTCGTCACCGCGATGGAGGTGGATCCGTCGACCACCGTGGCGGCCTTCGTGGCAGGAATGCCGCCGACCAGCACCCGACCCGCGGTGATCGCCGCAACGGCCTGCTCCCGGGACCGGGCGAGACCACGACGGACAAGTTCGCTGTCCAGACGCGTCCGGCGGGACATCGTGACCCCGGAGCGACTCACCACACCGGCCGGATCATGCCCGGCCCGGGCCGCGGCCCTCCCGTGGGACGCGCCCCGGAACGCGCCGGAACGGGCACGCCCGGCCCGGCCGCGCCCCCAGCGCCCTTGACGTGGTCAGCGCCCTTAACCTGGTCAGCGCTCCCATCCAGGTCCGCCAGTGCCCCGGCCAACCGGCGGTTTATCTCCTCGAAGACCTCGACATGCGCGGCCGTCGGTAGGACGTCGAGCATGTCCAGCCGGCCAAGGGCGTCGCGAACCTCGGCGGGCAGATTCTCGGTGTTCACGTTGTCAGCCTCCCGCACTCACGGCCGCTGACGCGACGGACCCTGGCGGCGTGCGTCATGCGACGAATCTCATGTCCTGTCCACTCCTCGTCCGGCCGGATCCGCCCTCGGCCGGCCCGGGACCTCACCCCGGGTCCGTCAGGACCACCGGAGATCGGCTCGCAACCGGTGTAAACTCGCCCACCACGCGGGTCGTCCCGCCCGGAACACCTACTCCCACGCTAGTGTCCCGGACACGCCCGGCCGAGAGGGGCACAGGTCGAACAGGCCGAGAGGAGGACCGGCCGGGATGGCCGACAGGTCGCAGTGCGAGGCCGCGCTCCATGCTCTCGCCGCCCGCCTGGATGGGCTCTCCGCCGACGGCCGTCCCCCGCGTGCCCCGGATCGCGTCATCGTCTGCCGTATCCCCGATCTCGATGCCGTCTTCTCCGGGGAGCTGCGTGACGGCTGCCTGCGGCACATCGGCGAGGGCACCCGCGACGACGCCCAGATCATCCTAACGCTGGACAGCGACGACCTGGTGGCGGTCGCCGAGGGAAGGCTTCCTGCGATGACCGCCTGGGCCAGTGGACGGCTGAAGGTGGACACGAGCGTGCGGGATCTGCTGCGGGTCCGCTCGCCGCTGTGACGATGCGCCTGTTCGCCGACGATGCTCCAAGGCGCCGGGACTCAGGCGGGCGCCACGGGCTCCAGCGCCCGGGGCGCCGGAGCCATCAGGTCCTCGACCCGGCTGCTCCAGGCGCCGCAACGATAGGCGTGGTTCCCCAGCTCCGGGACGGCCTTCACCGGTGGCGCCACCCGGAGCAGCCCGCGCAGGTCCGCGGCGACGAAGTCGGGACGGTGCGGAGCGGGAGCGGCGAGCAGGTCCCCGGGGGTCGTCACCCCGGTGAAGACGAGCAGGGTCGGCGTCGACGTCCGGTGACCGGCCTCGATGTCGGTGTCGGTGTCGAGCCGGTCACCGACGATGAGGGGTGTCCGGGCTCCGCTGCGCCGCATCGACTCGCGGTGCATCGCCGACTCGGGCTTGCCGGTCACCACCGGCTCGCGGTCCGTGGCGTCCCGCAGGAAGGCGATGACGGATCCGTTGCCGGGCGCGACGCCCCGCTCGGTCGGCACGGTGCGATCGGCGTTGCTGGCGATCCACAGTGCTCCGGCCCGGATGGCATAGGCCGCCTCGGCGAGGCGGGCATAGGTGAGATCCGGGTCGAACCCCTGGACCACCGCCGCCGGATCGTCCTCGGCCGAGTCCACCGGGACCAGGCCCTCCTCCGTCACCGCCTGTCGAAGTCCCCGCCCTCCGGTAATGAGCACCCGGGATCCGGTGCCCAGCCGTTCAGCCAGGACGTGCGCCGCTGCCTGCGCCGAGGTGACGACGTCCTCGGTTTGCGCCGGTACGCCGAAGCCGCGCAGGCGGGCGGCGACCTCGGCCGACGGGCGCAGTGCGTTGTTCGTGACGTACACCGTGCGCATCCCCCGGCGGCCCGCGGCAGCGATGGTGTCCGCCGCGTGCGGCACGGCGGCGCCCCCACGGTTGACGACACCGTCAAGATCCATCAGGGCGACGTCGAACAGATCGGCCAGCGGCCGGTCCGTCCCACGCAACGGCCCGGGGAAGCCACCGGAAGACACGGAGAAACCAGAAAACACGGAAGACGACGAAGCGGAGGAGACCGCGGAAGAGCTGGCTGACGAAGAGCTGGCTGACGTGGTCTCGTCCGCGGGCACGGCGGCCGGCCGGGTCACGCTCGGGCCAACGCCGCGCGGGCGCCACGCAGCGCGACATCGTAGTGTCGGATGTCGGGACGCATCGCCACGGCCAGCGCCAGATGCTCCACAGCCACCCGAAGATCACCGATCTTGCGGGCGGACAACCCGAGGCCGAACTGGGCGTAGTCGTCGGTGGGATGCCGATCCACGATCCAGGCGAAGGTCTCCCGGGCCGCGCCGTACTGACCGGCGGTGAACTGCGCCCGGGCCAGCGCCTCCCGCACGCTCGGCGAGGCGGGTTCGGCCGCGACGGCGTAGGCCAGCAGCTGCACCGCGGCATTGGCGTCCCCGTGGCCGAGCAGCGCCATCCCCCGGGTGTACCAGTCGTAGACCTCACCCGCCGGTCCCGGCCGGGACCGGTCCGCACCGTCATCCCCCCAGGACGTCACCTCGGACGGCACCGAGCTGGATCTATCACGTCGTCCGCGGACGGGCAGCCCACCGGGCATCTCGTCCGGTACATCCCCCGGAGGGCCGGTCTCCTCGGACATCTTCACCTCCACTACACGGATGATCATCTGTCGCCTCGCCAATCCTGAGCACCGGGCACGGGCCTCGCGCCGGGCTCCGCCGCACCGTGGCGCCCTCGGTGCGCATCACCGCCTCTCACCCGAGGAACACCTCCGGATCCGGAATCACTCCGTCCGCCACCGCAGGCACCAGGCACATCCTCGAGGTCCGCAGCTCCAGTGTCGCCGCAAAGCCACCCGACGTACCTCGAGATCCCCATAACGATCAGGTGTGCGCTGTCCACCGTCCCGCCGCTCCGATGGCACGCTCGCACTACGTAAAGGTGATGAAATGTTCCTCTCGCCCGGTTGGGCCGGCCGGAACACGGGCGGTCAGTGGCGAGGGCACTCCCGGGTCACACCGGGTCCGCACTCTCGGGGCCCTACGATGCGGCTCATGGTTGACGCCGATCGTCCCGTTCCCGCCCCGGCGGGTCTCGTGCTCGCCCCGTTCCGGGCCGCACGATTTCCGTCCTCCGGGCCGGACCTCGCCCCGCTGACCTCCCCGCCCTACGACGTCATCGACGACGCCGAGCGGGCGGAACTCCAGGCGCGCGACGAGCACAACGTGGTACGGCTCATCCTCCCCGGGGAGGACTACGACGGGGCCGCCCGCACGCTGCGGGCATGGCTGGACAGCGGGGTGCTGCGTCGCGACGAGAAGGCCTCCGTCTACGTCTACGAGGAGGAGCAGGCCGGCCATGCCCAGCGCGGGCTGATCGGGGCGGTCGCGCTGACCGATCCGGATGCGGGAATCATCCTCCCGCATGAGAACACCATGGCGGGCCCGGTCTCAGGCCGGTTGGCGCTGACCCGCGCGACCCGCGCGAACCTGGAACCGATCTTCCTGTTCTACGCCGGCGGCGGCGAGACCAGCCGGGTGGTCTCGATGGTGGTCGCCACGACGCCACTGGTGGAGACGTCCACGGGCGACGGGGTGACGCACCGGCTCTGGGCCATCGACGATCCGGCGGTCCTCACCGCCATCGCCGCGGACCTGCTGCCCCGGCGCGCGGTGATCGCAGACGGCCACCATCGGTACGCCACCTACCGCCAGTACCAGGCGGAACGGCACGCCGCCGGGGATGGTTCGGGTCCCTGGGACTTCGGCCTGGCCTTCCTCGTCGACGCGACCGTCTCGGGGCCCCAGGTGCACGCCATCCACCGGGTGGTGCGTGGTCTCGGGCTCGCCGAGGCAGTGCGGCGGGCCGCCGAGGTGTTCACCGTGCGTCAGCTCGCCGGGCCCGGCGAGGGCGGTACCGCTGCCGGGGATGCCGGTGGCGTGGGGCCGGCAGGCGCGGACCCGGACGCGCTGGTGGAGGAGCTGGCCAAGGCCGGGCAGGGCGGGCACGCATTCGTGGTCACCAACGGCACCGCGGCCTACCTGCTCACCGAGCCCGACCCCGACCTGCTCGCGCGTAGTCTGCCCCCCGAGCGGTCGGCGGCCTTCCGTGGACTCGACGTCACCGTCACTCATCTTGCGTTGATCGTGGACGTCTGGGGGTTGACGGACACGGTGGGCGTGGTCGACTACCACCACGACGCGCCGGCCGCGATCGCCGCGGCGGCTGCGGCGGGAGGTACCGCGCTGCTGCTCAACCCCACCCCGATCGCCGATGTGGCGGCCGTCGCCGAGGCCGGCGAGCGGATGCCGCGCAAGTCGACGTTGTTCACCCCGAAGCCGCGCACCGGACTCGTGCTGCGTCCACTCGACGACTGACCGGCGTACGCATGACCGGCGTAGGTACGGTCCGTCTCCACCGCGGACCCACCTCCCCGCAGACCCACGGATACCGCGGACGGAGTGGCCCTCGGCCGGACGGTCCTACCCCTCGGTCTTCGTCCCCTCGGTCTCGAGGCCGGGGCCAGGGGCGTCACCATGATCAGTAAGATCATGGTCGGTAACGTCCTGATCGACATTCGCTTCGGTATTCGCCTCGGTCCCGGCGTCCGCGCCGGGATCGGCCCGATCGGAGAGCAGGAGATCCACGCCGTCCCACGCAGCCTCCTCGTTCTCCTCGGGGAGAAGCCGACCAGTCATGATCAGATACGCGCGGGCGTCAGCGTCAGTCTCTCCTTCGTCGATCGCCGCCGTGGAGGTGAACCAGCGTGCGGCCTCCTCGGGACGACCGGCGGCAAGCAGCGCCTCGGCATAGGCGTACCAGAGACGGGCGGTCCACGGCGCGGGCGGCGTCTTGGCCGTGGCCAGATCCCGCAGCAACACGACGGCGGCCTCCGGCTGACCGAGGTCCCGGCGGGCCCCGGAGACGACGATGAGCATCTCCGCCCGAGCGGCCGGATCAAGCTGGTCGATCTGCGGATCCCGCAGGTAGGCGACGGTACGCTCCGGCCGGCCCAGCCCCCGTTCGCTGTCCGCCATCAGCGGCAGGTTGTGCGCGGAACCGTCCATCCGACGAGCGGCCCGAAGTTCCACCAGGGCCGTCGCGTACTCCCCCGCGTGGTAAGCCGCGATACCGACTGCCTCGCGCACCGCGGGCAGGCGTGGCACTCGATCGGCGGCGGCGCGGGCGTGGGCAAGCGCGCGGGCGGGATCGTCGTCGAGCAGCAGGGCGGTTGCGACGAGATGGCGGGCGATTGTGTCGGCGAGCGACGACGGCAGCCCCCGAAGGGAGCAGCGCACGTCGTGGTCCAGCAGGTCCGCGCGGGCCTCGTCGGGAAGTGGCGGAGCCGGCACCCGGGCCCGCCGGCTGCCCTGCTCAGTCTGATCTGTCCGGCCAGCCTGGTCGGTTCTGTCGGGCCGGCCCGGCCCGGTCGGACGGCCGCCGCGGGGGCCGCCGCCCCCGGGCCTGGAAGCCTCGGTGAACGGCCGGCCGCGGTGCTCGGCGCGAGCGGCGCCGTCGCGGCGGGCCCCTCCACCGCTGGTGTCCCGGGACTCCCGCGTCTCCCGGGACTCCCGGCCTCGATCGCCGCCGGGCCGCAGGCCGGCCGAGCGCGTACCCGCGGGACGGTCGCCATCGGAACGCCAGACTCTGCCGTGAGTCGGCCGTTCAGGGCCGTCGTGCCGGGGCTGCGGGCCGTCGCTGCTGGCCCGGGCCTGCCCGGGCCGATGGAATACCGAGGAGTCGCGCCCCGGTCTGCCGTGGTCGGGACGGCTAGTCGGCCTTCCGGACCGACCGGTCTCCTCCGCGCCCGGCCGACCTCGACGCTCGCGCCAAGCTGCCTCGGCGGCACCCCGGTTGCGGGCGGAGGCTCCGTTCGCGCCCCGGTCACCGCGCGGGCCGTCGGCTCGGGAGAAGCGCTCACCGCCAGCCACCGGGGCACGCCCAGCGCCAGTCCCCTCCGGACGCCGAGCCCCACCCGGGCGGCGGTCGAACGAGGAAGCCGAGGAGGAAGAGGAGCTGGAGGAACTACCGGATCCCGCATCGCCCGCACGCGGCGATCCGCCGTACCCGGCGTTGCCGTACCGGGTGTTGCCGTACCGGGTGTTGGAGTCCGAACCCCTGGAGCGGTCCGGCCGGCCCTGGCCCTCCGGGCCGCGGCGGAACTGGCCCGCCCCACCCCGCGTTCCACCC
>NZ_CDWTMO010000016.1:0-38960 GCF_977946435.1 Frankia sp. CgKIO3
TGGCCGGGGCCGGCTACGCGCTCGCCGGGATCCTGTACTACCGGGCCGCCCGCCGCCATCCGGAAGACCGGATCATCCGTCACATCGGCGAGCCCAGATCGGCACGGTCGGCCGACCACCCTGGCCCGGACGGCCAACCCAGGCCGGTCACCCCCGCCGAGGCGTGAGCTCACCGGGAACGGGCACCTCGTGCTCCCGGGCCCACCGGAACAGCTCGGCCTCGGCGGCCTCCCGGCCGACGATCCCGTGCTCGAAGCGGAACTCCAGCATGTGCGACCGGGCCTGACCCACCAACCGGGACGGTGACAGCCCCAGCAGCGCCATGATGTCGTCCCCGGAAAGCTCCGGCCGGATCGCGGCGATCTCCTCGCGCGCGGCGAGCTCGGCGATCCGTTCCTCGAGCGAGTCGTACGTCCGGGACAACGCCGCGGCCTTGCGCCGGTTGCGGGTCGTGCAATCCGAGCGGACCAGCTTGTGTAGCCGGGAGAGCTGGGGACCCGCGTCGTGCACGTAGCGGCGTACGGCGGCGTCGGTCCACTCGCCCGCCCCGTATCCGTGGAAGCGCAGGTGCAGGTAGACGAGCCGGCAGACCGCGTCGGTCACGTCCTTGGGGAAGTGCAGCGCCGCGAGCCGACGGCGGGTCATGTCCCGGCCGACGACCTCATGGTGGTGGAAGGACACCCGCCCGCCCGCCATGTGCCGACGGGTTCGCGGCTTGCCGATGTCATGCAGCAGCGCGGCCCAGCGCAGCACCTCGTCCGGCTCCCCCGGCTCCTCCAAGATCATCGCCTGACGCAGCACCGTCATGGTGTGGGCGTAGACGTCCTTGTGCTGGTGGTGCTCGTCGATCTCCATCCGCATGGCGGACACCTCAGGCAGCACGATGTCGGCGATCCCGACCTCGACCAGCCGCTCCAGACCGGCGACCGGGTCGGGAGCCAGCATGAGCTTGCGCAGTTCGTCGCGGACCCGCTCGGGGGAGACGATCGCGAGCCGATCGGCCCGCGAGCGCATCGCCGCGACCAGCTCGGGTACCGGGGTGAGGCCCAGGGCCGCCTCGAACCTGGCGGCCCGCAGGATGCGCAGCGGGTCGTCGTCGAACGACGCCTCGGGGCTTGCGGGGGTACGCAGCACGCCGCGGGCGAGATCTGTCATCCCGCCGAACAGGTCGACGAAGTCATGGCCGGGCACGGACACCGCCATCGCATTCACGGTGAAGTCCCGCCGGGACAGGTCCGCCTCCAGGCTGTCGCCGTAGGTCACGGCCGGGTTGCGGGACTGCCGGTCGTACACCTCACTACGGTAGGTGGTGATCTCGAACCGGACACCGTGCCGAGCGAGCCCGACCGTGCCGAAGGCGATTCCGGCCTCCCAGGTCGCCTCCGCCCATCCTCGGGTGATCTCCAGAACCCGCTCGGGGCGAGCATCCGTGGCGAAGTCGAGATCGGCTGGTGCGGCCCCGGACACGGCGGACGCCGGCCGGCCGAGCAGGGCGTCCCGTACCGAACCACCGACGAGGTGAAGGAGGTAACCGTTCGCGGTGAAGACGCAACCGAGCTCATCGGCGGCCGGCGGCACCCTCAGCAACTCACTCACCACCCGTTCGGCCGAGTCTCGCGGATTGTCCAGACTGATCACTGACACACCTTCAGGTTACGGCCTCACCGCCCATGATCCGTTACGTGGACCCAAAACAATGATCATGATTTCTCGGCGTCCGCCCGGGAAGGGCCCAGCGGAATCAAGCCGTAACCCCGGCGTCCCGGACAGGCGGGCCGGCTGGTCGCCGGGGGACTCGTACGATCAATCCATGCCGCCGCCGATCTCCACCACCGGTCGCGCGCCGTTGCGCCGGGCGGCGATACTCGCGGCGCTAGCCCTGTTCGCCGTGGCCGTGCCCGGGGTCTGCGCGGCTTCGGCCTCGGCCTCGGCTTCGACCCCCGCGCCGGCCGGGGGAGTCCTCGTCGAACCGGTTACCCACCACGATTCATCCACAAAAACACCACGGTCTTCCACATCTTCATCCACCGACAAATCAGATAATTCGCTATCTATCACTCCGGGTGGCACGGCAGCCAGACCCGGCGGTCCGCCGAATCCGGTGACGATCGATCTGGATGAGGTGAGTCCCCCCACCCCGGGGGGCTCGACCATGCTCTCCGTCAGCGGCCAGCTCATCACCACGGTCGGGGAGCCGCTGGCCCACCTCTCCATGAGCCTGTGGATCGGCGCCAGGGTGACCTCACGCGGGCAGCTGGCCACTCTGACCGATGACCCGGCCGCGGCGAGAACACGCAGCTACCGCCAGGTGGTCCTCGCGAACGGCGACGGCACCCAACCGCTGGCCGCCCCGCCCATCCAGGGTGCCGCGCCCGTGCTCTTCCGGATCGCCGCCGATCGCGCCGCGCTGGACCTGCCGCCGAGCCTGGGGGTGTACCCGGTCCAGCTACGGATTACCGGCTCCGTCGGGGGCCGCGCCGTGGCACCGATCGGCGCGGCCTACACCTTCCTGGTCTGGGCGCCGAACCCACAGCAGCCGAGGACACCGGTCGCCGCGGTCCTGCCGATCGCAGATCAGCCGCGCCTGCGCTCGGACGGCCGGCTGACCGACAACGCGCTCGCGGACGAGGTGAAGCCGGGCGGCCGGCTGTCCCGGCTGCTGACCGCCGCCACGCCGCCGGTCACGCTCGCCGTCGATCCGACCCTGGTGCAGGCGCTGACCATCATGGCGCAGCCGGGCGGCTACGACTACGCCACCCCGGGCGGGCCCGTTCATGCGCAGACGGACGCCAACGCGGCCCTTCTCCTCTCCGACATCGTGCGCTTCGCCGAGCAGGGAGGCGTGGTGTTCGCACTGCCCTACGGAGATGCCGATCTGACCGCGCTCGTCCGCGCCCGGAAGCTGGACACGGTGAAGTACGCCGTCAAGACTGGCGAAGTTGTGCTGGCCCACCTGTTGGGGCGTGACCCCCTGCAGAAGGGCACCATCGCCTATCCCGCCGACGGGTCGGCGGACGCCACCACCGTGGACATACTGCGCCAGCTGGAGGTCGGGACCGTGATCCTCGATGACCAGCTGCTATCCTCCGCAGCGAAGATCACCTATACCCCGTCGGCGACCGTCAGCCTCGCCACCTCGGCCGGACCGATCCAGGCGCTCGCGGCCGACAGCCAGCTCACCAGGATCGCAACCGCCTACACCGGGCTGCCCGACGGTCCCGGCTTCGGGACGGCCCTGGCACGCCTGCGGGCCGAGCTCGGCATGATCACTGCCGAACGGCCCGAGCAACGGTTCCAGGTCCTGGCGCTGCCCCGGGACTGGGACCCGCCGAGCGACTGGGCACGGTCGGTACTCGACACCCTCACCAGCGGCTACTCCACCTCGGTGGGACTCGACGCAGGTGTCGGGGGCCAGAGCCGGCCGGACGACCGGCCGGGCCGGCTTGCCTACCCGGCCGAGGCACAGGCCCGCGAGCTGCCGACCGACTACCTCACCGCCGTCGAGGACGTCCTTGACGAGGTGCAGGCCCTGAGCCCCGTGCTGTGCCCGCCCAGGCGCGGCCCCAGGTGCCAGCTGCAGCTCATCAACCCGATGAAGAACACACTTGTCACGGCGACCTCCGCCGCGTGGCGGGGAGACCGCAGGGTTGACGGTGTGTCGTTGAGCCAGCAGGTGGACGGGGAGGCGTCCGCGAGCCGCAACGGAATCCAGGTGGTGGCCTCCCGCAGCGTCAACCTGACGAGCAGACGTGGGCTGGTCCCGATCACCCTGGAGAACAACACCCAGTACGAGGTCACTGTGGTGCTCGCCTTCTCTTCGACCGACCGGTCCCGGCTGCGCTCGCCGGCCCGGCAGACACTCCGCCTTCCCCCAGGGCAGAAGGCTCAGGTCGAGATCGAGATGGAGGCCGAGGGTGCGGGGACGTTTCCCCTCGAGATCCGCAAACTCAACCTCGACGGGCAGGCGCTGTCCACGGAGCCACCGAACCGGGTTCTCGTCCGATCCACCGTCTACGGCGCCGTCGCGACCGCGATCACCATCGGTGCCGTCGGCGTGCTGCTCCTGGCGGTCGTCATCCGCCTGGCGCGACGGCTGCGGGCCCGCACGAGGCGGCGACCGGACCGGCGGGCCCGCTCCACCCGGCTGCCCCGCTCTACCCGGTGGACCCAGTGAGCCCGGTGAACCAGGTCGATCCGGTCACCCCGGCCGCCTCGGTCTCGACCCGGCATAGTGGCGACGACAAGCGCGAAGCCGCCACCTCGACTACGACGACGCCGGTGGTGCGGACGGCCATCCGGCGCTATGAAGGCCAGGACCGAGGCACCCTTCGCCACGGCCTCGACAGCCAGGAGGACACCGACGACTCGGCGGCCACAGCTCCCTTCCGACGGCGACGGAGCGGCCCATGACGCCGGTCGAGGAGGAAGGCCGGCCGGGGGCCCGGCATCGCAGGGGTGGTACCGGCCCCCGGCGTGATCGCGGTACCGGTCCCGGCGATGGACCGTCGGACCGGGACCCACGCGACGCCGGGTATTCCGACGTCGGGTATTCCGACGAGGACGGCTACCCGGCGGCCGAACGCCCGGCCCGGTTCCCCCCGGACCAGTCGTATCCCGGTTATCCCGGGCAGATCCGTCCGGAGCAGCCAGATCCGGACCGGGGACTCGCGCGCCGGCCCCGGTACTCCGAACGGGACCGTCCGAAGCGGAACCATCCGGTTGACCCGGACGGACGCCGTGGCGCGCCACGGTTCGACACGCCGCGCCATGAAGACCGGCGGCAGGGCGACCCGCGGTACGACGACGCGCGCTATGACGGCGGCCCGCGCCACCCGGACCCGCGCCACGACGATCCCGCGAGCCCCCGCGACAAGCGGTATCCGCGATCCGCAGGCCGCATCCCCGGTCCCGACGCTCCGCGCATGACCGCCGGCGAGCAGACCCGGAAGCTTCCCGCCACATCGGGCCCACCACCGCCGCCTCCCCATGTGCTGCCTCCGTCGGAAGGAGGTCCGCCGCCGGGGCCCCGCGTACCGGAACGATCGCAACGCAGCACCCCGCCGCTGGACGACGGGCGGACGAGCCGGCTGCCGACCCCGCCCGGGGTCGGCCCCGTCATCCCCATCGGACGATCCTCATGGCAGGACACCCCAGACCGCCCAGACCGCCCAGACCGTGCAGCGCGTCCGGAGCGACGCACCCGAGCCGACCGTTCCCGTCGGGACGGCGACGATCGCCGTCGTCCGTCCTTGAGCGAGTCCAAGCCGACGGTGGCACTTCCTCGCAGCAACGTCCGCCGCATCCCCCCCGAACCGGCCCGACGAAACACCGGCACGGCACAGCACGGCAGCGCAACGGCACAGCACGGCAGCGCAACCAGGCAGGCCGGCGGGCCGGCGAAGGCCGGGCCCGGCCTCGGCCGGGCCAGTGGAACCATGGCGATCGGCACGATCGTCTCCCGGGCATCCGGATTCCTGCGGACCGTCGCGATCGCTGCGGCGATCGGGACCGGTGCGGTGAGCCAGGCCTACAACGTCGCCAACACCACGCCGAACATCCTCTACGACCTGCTCCTCGGCGGCGTCCTCACGAGCGTCGTGGTGCCGGTCATGGTCCGCACCGCGAAGGAGGATCCCGACGGGGGGGACGCGTTCGCGTCGTCGCTGCTCACACTCATGATCCTCGGCCTCGGGGTCGTCGTGGCAGTGGGTATGCTGATCGCCCCGTGGATCATCAGCCTCTACCTGCACGCCGGCTCCGACGAGCGGGCGCTCGCCGCCACGATGCTGCGGTGGTTCCTGCCGCAGATCATCTTCTACGGGGTAGGCGCGACGATCGGGGCGATCCTCAACGTCAGACAGTCGTTCACCGCGCCCATGTTCGCCCCGATCCTGAACAACCTGCTGGTCATCGTCACCTGTCTGAGCTTCACCTATTTCATCGCGGGTCCGCGCCCGCCGGGTGTGGACGGGCCGAAGGCCATCACCGACACCCAGGTGACGGTGCTCTCCGCCGGGACGACGCTGGGCGTCGTCGTCATGACCCTCGCGCTGCTCCCCTCGCTGCGCAAGGTCGGTTTCCGCTACCGGCCGCGGTTGGACATGCGGCATCCCGAACTGCGCTCGACGGCTCGGCTGGCGGGGTGGACGCTGCTGTTCGTCGTGATCAGCCAGGCCGGCTACCTGGTGATCGTCAACCTGTCGACGGCGACGACCGCCTACACGATCTACACGTACGGATACCAGATCTTCCAGCTCCCGTACGCCATCATCGGCGTCTCGGTCATCACCGCACTGTTGCCGAGGATGAGCGGGCACGCCGCCCAGGGGCGCAGGGACCTGGTGCGGGCCGACATCTCGATGGCGACCCGGGTCACGATCACCGCGATCGTGCCCGCCGCCCTGTTCATCCTCGCCCTGGGCCGGCCGATCGCCGTCGCCGTATTCCATCACGGCGCGACCGGCTACGGCGACGCTATGGACATCGGCGATACCCTCAGCGCCTTCGCCCTGGCCCTCGTGCCGTTCTCCCTGTTCCAGGTACAGCTACGGGTGTTCTACGCCTACCAGGACAGTCGCACCCCGGCACTGGTCAACATCGGGGTCGTGGCGGTGAACGTCATCGGTGCCCTGGTCCTCACCGTGGTCGTGCCCGAGGAGCACCGGGCCGTCGCGCTGGCGCTCTCCTTCGCCACCGCCTACCTGATGGGCCTCGCGGCGACGAGCACCCTGTTGCACCGGCGGCTCGGGGGAATCGATGGCAATCGCACCGTGCAGGTCATCACCCGGGTCGCGATCACGGCCGGGATCGGCGCCGTCCTCGCGTCGCTGCTCGCCCGAGGTGCCCGCGCGGTCGTGGGTGAGGGGTGGCTTGGTTCCGGGGTCGCGGTGGTGCTCGCCGCGGCCGTGGGAGGCGGGCTCTTCCTCGCGGTCGCCACCCGGATGGGGATACACGAGATCAACGCCCTGCTGGCGGAGGTGAACGGACGACTCGGCGGCCGGCTGTCCCGACGGCCGGGGCGATCATCGCAACGCGGCTGACCGGCAGTGATGGCGCCTAGGGGCCAGCCAAGACGATCCCGCCGGCACCAGAAAGATCCTTGTCGTCGTTACTCCCGGGGCATCCTCGCACGTCACCGAAAGAATCGGCTCGCCGATCGTCACAGTCGGTACACATGGGCGGGTTGTCCCAAGACATTCGCGAGATCCTTCTGACCTCCTCGTACACTGGACACGCTGTGCGCGGGCCCCACCCAACGTCGCCGGTAAACCAGGCGCAGCCTCCCGCTCGTCGCTTCGTTCATCGAGGCGGCTGGTCAGAGCGACGGAGGGTACCCGGGGTGTCCGCCTACGGTGGCGGCACGCTGGGCGGAACCCCTGCCCGGGTGAGGTAGGGAAGCCCGACGGCGGATTGTGGACGCCGGGCCCGTGGACGACGGAGGCGCTGTGGTCGACGGAAGCAACCGACCGCAGGCCGGGGACGTCGATAACGACGTGAACCCGAACGCGCCCGGAGTCCGGGGTGCGACGCCGCACTCCGGCACCGCCATCCTCGCCGAGTCCGTGCTCGACCGCCGCTACCGTCTGCTCTCCGCGTTGACGACCCGTGGGCCCGTCACCCTCTGGCGAGGCGACGACAAGGTGCTCGCCCGACCGGTGGCAGTACGCATCGTCGAGCACGGCCCCGCGTCCGCGGGCGGCGGCGGGCCGGCCACGGATCCGGAGCAGGAGCAGGCGGCCCGCCGGCTTCTCACCGCAGCGATCAACTCCGGTCGGCTGGTGCATCCCGGCGCCGCCTCGACCTACGACGCCACCACTACCACGGCCGAGTCCCGACGCATCTCCTACGTCGTCTCGGAATGGGTGGACGGCAAGACGCTGCGTCAGCTTTCCACCGACGGGCCGCTACGCCCGGAGCAGGCCGGCGCCGTGGTGCTCGCCGCGGCCCGAGTCATCGCCGCGGCACACGAGCGCGGCATCCATCACGGTGACCTGAACCCCGGTGACGTCATCGTCTCCAGCCACGGCACCGTCAAGGTCATTGACCTGGAGATCGGCGGGGTGCTCGCGGAACTCGACGGTTCCCTCCCCGCGACGGAGCTCGACGGGCACGGTAACCAGCCCGACCAGAGTGGGATCGGCGGGGACGACGGTTCCGGCCCAGGCACGGCCGACCGCGCAGGCTGCGGCCCCGACGCCACGGCGGTGAATCCCGACCTGATCGCCGCGGCCGACGTCCGGGCGCTCGGTGGCCTGCTGTATGCCGGGCTCACCGGTTACTGGCCCCTCGGCGGGGACCGCGGTCTGCCCACCGCACCCACCTCGGGCGGCCGGCTGCGGACTCCCCGACAGGTCGCCTCGTCAGTTCCGCGTGATCTCGACGCCATCACCATGGCCACCCTCGGCGACGATCGGGTCGGGGCGCCCATCACCACGGCGGCCGACCTGGTCGAAGAGCTGAAGTCGATCAACCCGGTGGACGCCGTGCTCGACACCGGGTTGATGAGCCTCGGTGACGCCCCGCCCAGCACCGAGGCGATGGACGTGGACGCCTTCGCATCCTCGGACTACCTCGCGCCGGGGGATTACCCGGCGCAGGGCCGCTATGCCGACACCGCCGGCTACCCGGGCCCCGGCCGGGACGCCCGGTACGACACCCGGGTGGAAGGCCCCCACGGGTCCCGCGGCGACGGGACCGGCTACGGCCGCAGCGGGTACGACGACCGCAGCTATCCAGCCGGAGGTGGCGGTTACCCGGCGGGATCCGACCGCTACCCGCCTGGTTCCGGCCCGAGGCGCCGTGGCGGGCCGTCGCTGGGGCGGGCCGTGCCGTGGATCGCTCTGGTGGTGGTCGTCGCAATCGCGGTGGTCGCCGTAATCACCCTGCGTGGCAACGGCGAAAAGAATAACGCTGCCAACTCCGGCACCCCGACCACGGTGCCAGCGACCCCCACCGGAACCATCCTCAAGCCAAGCAGCACGGACTCCTTCGACCCGCTCGCACCTTCGGGTGAACCCAAGACCGAGAAACCGGCGGATGTCGGCAAGGCGTTCGACGGGAACACGTCGACGGAGTGGACGACGAGCAACTACACTAGCTCGACGTTCGGCAACCTCAAGCCGGGTGTCGGGCTGCGCATGGCATTTCCGCAAAAGATCCTGCCCACCTCGGCCACCGTGACGGTCGGCAGCCTGGGTCCGGTGTCGTTCGAGCTGCGCAGCGGCGACAGGCTGTCGGAGTCGCTCGACGGCTTCGACCGCGTGGTCGCCCAGAAGTCGGGCGCCAGCGGCACGGTGGTCCTGCCGATGTCGTCGGACGTGAACCCCTCGCAGTACTGGGTGCTGTGGCTGACCTCGCTGCCGTCGAACGCCGGGCAGTACCGCGGGTCGATCGCGGAGATCACGTTCCGGTCCTGACGGGAGGACGGTGAGAGGACGGTGAGAGTCGGTCCACCCGCCGAAGTCCTGGTGGCCGCCCCGACGCCGAGCTGGGCTGCGCCGCCGTACCGCCCGCCCGACGGTGCCCATGACGACTACCCCGAAAGGCCAGATTCGTGATCCGGTCAATCCCCGCGGGTGCGTCGCCGAGCATGACCTGCACCTGGACGTCGAGGAGGCGCTGGGCTGGCTGACGCCCGGGTTGCGGACCGCCGTGGTGCTGGTGGACGTGGCAGGACAACCCGTCGCCGAGGCGGCGGGGCTGCTGGGAGTTCCGGTCGGGACGGTGAAAAGCCGGCGTTCGCGCGGTCGCGCGCAGCTCGCCGTCCTGATGGGTCCCCCCCGGTCAGGGAACCCGGCGGCTTCGCCCGCCGTCTCAGAAGGAAGACACCAGGATGCGGCGGGCTCACCGGGGCAGCAGCCCGTTACCGGAGGTCGGCCCATCCGCCGCGGCCCCGCGGGCGCGGCCGACGCCATCCGGATCTGCCGAAGGAGGTGATCAGCAATGGCGACTGAGCCTGCGGGTGACCGACGCCGACCGGCGGCTCCCTCCGATCCCTTCCCGGCGGGTCGCCGCTTGCGCGCGCACGTGCATCACCCGGACGCCGAGCTGCTGGACGCCTTCGCGGACGGAGAGCCGCTCCCCCGCTCCGTCCGCGAGCATATCGAGGGCTGCGTCTCATGCCAGGAGTCGATGGTCGCCCTCCGCAGGGTCCGTACGGACCTCTCCCGCTTGGCGGCCCTGACGATGCCCGGCGAGGTGGCCGAACGCCTCCAGGCTGCGCTGGCGGCCCACGCACCTGCTCCCTCTCGGCCGGGACCGGGCCGGAACCCGGCCGCGCCGACCGGTCCGGGGCCCGCGAGCTCCGGCTTCGCCGGCACCACGGGAGCCGCCGGGGCCACCGGCACGGAACCCCTCGTGGGGGATACCGAGGCGGTCCACACCGAGGCCGTCCACACCGATCCAGGGGATGGCACGGGTGGGCGGGCGGCGAGTGGCAACAGGCCAAGGCGGCGGCCCGGCCGAGGTGGGGCGGGGGCTGGGCTCACAGACCATCAACCGGCCCGGCGCCGGGATCCGCGGAGCCGTCCGGGTGCGCCGGGTGCGCGCCCCCGACGGGACTGGGTGTCCATCATGGCGGTCTGCATCGCCTTCATCACCTTCGGGGCGGCGATCTTCGTGTACCACGGTCTGCGGAGCGCCAACGTCGATCACAGGGTAGCGGCGTCCAACCCCGTGGACAGCTCCGGCCCGGCCGGCGGTTCGGTGGTGGCCGAACGCGGCTCCGCCAGCTCCGCTCCCCTCATCATGATGGCGGTCTCGCAGGCGAGCGTCGCTCCCTCGGACGTCGTGCGGCACGGCCGGGAACTGCTGGCCGGCCGGATCCTGGGGTCCGCGGCGCTGCCGCTCGTGCCGCCGCCCGCGCCCGCGGCGGCCGGCGGCGCGACGACCCCTGCGACGGTGGACGTCGACCGGTTGCGCTCGGTGCTGGACACCCCTGGCCTGCGCCCGTGCTACCAGAGCCTGGCGGCGCAGACGGGTGGAACGATCCTCGCCCTCGACCGCGTCGTCTACAACGACCAGCCGGCGCTGTTGATCGTGCTCTCCGTGCCCATGCAACCGGCGGTGGCCAGGGTGCTGGTCGTCGACGCCCGCTGCGGCATCACCACCGTCTCCACCGCGCCGTGGTACAGCGTGTCCACCCTGCGGCACTGAGGTGGGGGTTGACGCATCGAGAGGGGCCGGGAGCCCGGCCGTGGCACGCACCGGTGGCGGGCGCGGATGGAATCAGATGCCCGCGGAAACGGTTGTCGCTGTCGGGCACCGTCTCCATGGACGGACCGATGAACGAGGAACTCGGATGAAGCCGGGGCGACAGGTACCGGCGAGGGCCCACCCGGCTCACAGGGATCCCGTAGCATGAAAGGAGCGGGTGTGACAGCCCAGGAGGACGGCCAGGATGTCACCGGCCGCAGCAGCCAGCCCGACGGCGAGGACGACATACGCGATGTCGTCATTGTCGGTTCGGGCCCCGCAGGGTACACGGCCGCTATCTATACCGCCCGGGCCAACCTACGGCCACTCGTGTTCGAGGGCGCGGTATCGGCCGGCGGAGCGCTCATGAACACCACCGAGGTGGAGAACTTTCCTGGGTTTCCGGACGGCATCCAGGGTCCGGAACTGATGGAGAGCCTGCGGCGGCAGGCGGAGCGGTTCGGAGCCGAACTGGTGGCCGACGACGTCACCGAGCTCGACCTCGCGGCGAACCCGAAGGTCGTCAAGATCGAGGACAGGACCTACCTCGCCCGCACGGTCATCGTCGCCACCGGTTCGGCCTACCGCATGCTCGGCGTCAAACACGAGGAGCGGTTGCTCGGCCACGGGGTCTCCGCCTGTGCGACCTGCGACGGTTTCTTCTTCCGGGATCAGGACATCGCGGTGGTTGGCGGGGGCGACTCGGCGATGGAGGAGGCGACCTTCCTGACCCGCTTCGCCCGCTCGGTGACGGTGATCCACCGGCGGGACAAACTCCGGGCCAGCGCAATCATGCAGGAGCGGGCCTTCGCCAACGAGAAGATCCAGTTCCGGTGGAACGCAGAGGTCACCGAGCTCCTGGGCACGGACAAGCTCACCGGCGTCCGGCTACGCGACACCGTCACCGGTGAGGAGAAGGATCTTCCGGCCACCGGGCTGTTCGTCGCGATCGGTCACCTTCCGCGTACCGAACTCGTCCGTGGTCAGCTCGACCTCGACGACGCCGGCTACATCTCGGTCGCGCACCCGACCACGAAGACGAACCTGGACGGGGTCTTCGCCTGTGGCGACGTGGTCGACCACACCTACCGCCAGGCCATCACCGCGGCTGGCACGGGCTGCGCCGCCGCTCTCGACGCGGAGCGCTTCATCGCCGCCGGGGAGGGCCCGGGCGAGGTGACCACCGTGGCTCCCCGGGTCGTGACCCCGACGCCGCAACCTGCCTGATCCAGCGCCGAGCGGCCGACCGAGCGGCGCTGGATCAGGCCTGCCCGACCCGGCTGCCCGAAGGCCGGTCGGGCGCCGTCCGCGGGCCACCACCGGCCCGTTGATCGCCTTCCCGTCCACTAAGAGATCATCCATCAGGGAGAACAACATGGCAGGTTCCACCACCCCCGTGACCGACAGCACCTTCGTGACCGAGGTACTGGAGAGCGACAAGCCGGTCCTGGTGGACTTCTGGGCCGAGTGGTGCGACCCTTGCAAGATGGTCGCACCCGTTCTGGAGGAGATCGCCAAGGAGCATGGCGAGAAGCTCCGGGTCGTCAAGCTGAACATCGACGAGAACCCGGAGACCCCCCGGAACTACCAGATCATGTCGATCCCGACCATGGCTGTGTTCGTCAAGGGCGCGATCGACAAGAGCATTGTCGGCGCGAAGCCGAAGGCCGCCCTGCTGCGTGACCTCTCGGCCTACATTTGATCTCGTCACGCGGTCGTTCCACCGTCGGCCCGCCGGGTGTGATCCCGGCGGGCCGACGTCGTTCCCGGACTGGTCCGCGCCGGTTCGCCCACGACAACCGGATACCACGTGCAGCCCGGGAACTTTCTCCCGCCGTCACGAGCATCGTGGGAGTATCACGGCGGCCTGGTCACGCACGGTCAATACTGGAGGATCCGGTTCGCGGTCGGTCGAGACCGCACGGGCATGCCCTAGGCTTGAGATTCAGCAATCGGCCGTCGGCGCATCATTCGTCGACGCGGTGGCCCCGACCATCGGGTTTCGCCAGGGGCACCGGGTTTCGCCAGGGGCACGTTGGGGCAGGCGAGCTGAAAGGTATGCATCGGTGAAGTTGCTACGTCTGGGAGACCAAGGTTCCGCCGTCGCCGAGGTTCGGGCGGCCCTGACCTATCTTGGTTTTCTTCCCGTGACGCCCCGGCAGAGCCGGGATCCGGCCGGCCCGGGTAAGGGTGACCCAGGTAAGAGTGCCCTGGATAAGAGTGCCTCGGATAGAGGTGCTGCTTCCGCCGCGGACCCGTCCCAGGACACGCGGGTCCCGGCTGTCGACGGTACTCCCGGCGGCGTTCCGGCCGAGCCGGCCGATCGGTTCGACCGAGACCTCGACAACGCGCTGCGCGCCTTTCAGCAGAGCCGGGGGCTGTCCGCCGACGGGATACTCGGTCCAGACACGGCGCGTGCCTTGGAGGAGGCACGCCACAAGCTCGGCGACCGTCTGCTCTACCACAGTCCCGCGCACCCTTTTGTCGGCGATGACGTGGCGGCGCTCCAGGAGCGCCTGTTCAACATGGGTTTCGACGTCGGCCGCACGGATGGGATCTTCGGGCCACGCACCGAGTCCGCGGTCCGCGACTTCCAACGCAACCGGGGTCTCGATCCGGACGGCCAATGCGGGCCACACACCCTGCGCGAACTCAAACGCCTGCAGCGCACAGTCACTGGTGGCCGGCCCGACGTGCTGCGGGAGTCTGTCCGGCTGTTGGCCCACGGCTCCTCGCTGCTCGGAGTCGTCGTCGCCATCGATCCCGGCCACGGTGGCGACGATCCGGGCATCGTCTGCGGCAATCTGTGCGAACGGGATCTCATGGCCGACCTCGCCGTCCGGATGTCCACGCGGCTACTCGACTCGGGCCTGCAGGCGCACCTCATCCACGGACTGGACGAGTCCCCCAGCGAGGAGGAGCGGGCCGCGCGGGCGAACGAGCTCGAAGCAGATCTCCTGATCTCGCTGCACGCCGACAGCAGTCCATCCCCGCACGCCCAGGGGGTGTCGGCCTACTACTACGGCAACGCGCGCGGGTCGTCCGCCGTGGGTGAGCGCTTCGCCCAGCTCGTCCACCGTGAAATCGTCTCCCGGACCGACATGCTGGACTGCCGCACCCATCCGAAAGTCTGGAGTCTGCTTCGGCGGACCCGGATGCCGGCCGTACGGCTCGACCTCGGATATCTGACAAACGAACATGACACCAAGGCCCTTGGCTTCACCGCATTCCGGGCAACCGTCGCCGAGGCGGTGCTCGCCGCGGCCCAACGGCTCTTTCTCCCACCCGAGCAGGACGCGCCGACGGGCCAGCTTCACGTCCCCCGCCTTGCTAGCCGCACCTGACCGGTCACCAAGACATTCCATCGACAAGGCTGACGTTTCACGTGAAACGAGGCCGGTGCGTCGATGGGGAAAATTCATGCTCGGCAGCCTAGGCTGGTTCCGTGACAGCCTCCGCGTCCGTCGACGTTGACCTCGGCGACCGGAGGCCCGGTGGCCGACCCATGGAGCGCCTTTTTCGATGAGCCGTCGCATCGCGAACATCACCCTGGACAATATTGACGATCTCCCTCTGCCCTGCCGCCGCTGCGTTTTCTGGGAGCTCGATCCGGTGGCCCGGAGCCGCGCGGAGGAGGCCGGCGGCACCGACCTCGAGAAGGAGGCGTGGGTTTCCCTGGCCCTCCTGGAATGGGGAAGTTGCGGAAAGATCGCCTATGTCGACAGCGTCCCCGCCGGATTCGTGATGTTCGCTCCGCCGGCCTACGTGCCTCGATCGGCGGCCTTTCCCACCAGCCCGGTCTCACCGGACGCGGTGCTGCTCATGACAGCGTCGATCGTCGATGAGTTCACCGGGCAGGGGCTGGGGCGGATCCTCGTCCAGTCCGTCGCCAAGGACGTCATCCGCCGCGGCTTCAAGGCGGTGGAAGCGTTCGGTGACCTCCAGAACTCCGACACCCGCTGCATCCTGCCCGCCGACTATCTCCTCGCGGTCGGTTTCAAGACGGTCCGGCCTCACCATCGATGGCCGCGGCTGCGGCTCGAGGTGAAGAACGCGGTGAGCTGGCGAGAGGACGTCGAGGTCGCCCTGGAACGTCTGCTGGGATCGATGACGCCGGAAGGCGTGCTGCGCAAGGTCGGCCAGGCCGGCAATCTCGCCTGAGCACAGCGATGGCCCGGCACTCGGCGGACAGGCGCGCAGCCACCCGGGGGAGCCCGGCACAGCCCGGGACCGCGCGATCCGCGCCCGGCTCGAGAACCCCAGAGAACCCCGAGCGAACCCGAGCCGGACGCCTAGTCCAACAAGCCGTCGACCGAGGCCGACGGCGACATCACGGCGACGATCCGCTCCAAGTCCTCGATCGAGGCGAACTCGACCGTGATCTTCCCCTTGCTGCGGCCCATGTCCACCTTCACGCGGGTCTCAAAGCGATCCGAGAGGCGGTCGGCGAGCCTCGCCAGGGCCGGTGAGGCGGCCCCTGGCGCCCGCGACGCCCGCTTACGCGGGGTCTCGTCGTCCAGTGCCACGATCTCCTCGACGGCCCGCACCGAGAGACCTTCCGCGACGATGCGGGTGGCGAGCCGGTCCTGGGCGTCCGGATCCTGCAACGAGAGCAGCGCGCGGGCATGGCCCGCGGACAGCACGCCGGCCGCCACCCGTCTTTGTACCGCGGGCGAGAGCCCGAGCAGCCGGATCATGTTGGTGACATGCGACCGGGACCGCCCGAGCCGACTGGCCAGTTCCTCGTGCGTCGCACCGAAGTCGCGGAGCAGCTGTTCGTACGCCGCAGCCTCCTCCAGCGGGTTGAGCTGCTGGCGGTGGAGGTTCTCCAGCAACGCGTCGCGCAGCATGGCGTCGTCCGCGGTCTCCCGCACGATGGCGGGAATCCGTGGAAGCTTGGCGATCTTCGATGCACGCCACCGGCGTTCACCCATGACGAGCTCGTAGCGCTCGGGGGCCACCTCGCGTACCACGATCGGCTGAAGCAGCCCGACCTCGCGGAGGCTCGCCGCCAGCTCTTCGAGGGCGTCCTTATCGAAGTGAGTCCTGGGCTGGCGCGGGTTCGGGCTGACCGACTCGACGGGGATCTCGCGGAAGGTCGCCCCGGGTACGGGCAGCGGCCCGGTGCTGTCGCCGGAGCCGCGACCCGTCCCCCGGCCGCCGTAGCCACTGCCGTAGTCGGCGTAGTCACCGTAGTCAGCCGAGGCGGTGCCCACCTGACCGTCGAGGGGAGGAGGAGTAACCGGGATGAGTGCCCCCAGCCCTCGCCCCAGACCACTGCGCCGAGCACTCATCATGCCGCTCCATTCGAGTCCCGACCCCGTTCCGCGAGTTCGCACGCCGCGGCCAGATAGGACAGCGAGCCGCGCGACGTCGGATCGTACGTCAGCGCGGACTGCCCATAGCTCGGCGCCTCCGCCAGACGCACGTTCCGGGGGATGGTGGTGGACAGCACCCGGTCCCCGAAGTGTTCCTTGACCTCGTGGACGACCTGGTCGGCCAGTCTGGTCCGGGAGTCGTACATGGTGAGCAGGATGGTCGACAGGCGCAGCTCCTGGTTCAGGTGCGCCTGCACCAGTTCCACGTTGCGCAGCAACATGCCGAGGCCCTCCAGCGCGTAGTACTCGCACTGGATCGGGATGAGCAGCTCACGGGCGGCCACGAGGGCGTTGACGGTCAGCAGCCCGAGAGAGGGCGGGCAGTCGATGAAAACATAGTCGACGTCCCGTTGCATGCTCGCGATGGCCCGCCGCAGCCGGTTCTCCCGCGCCACCAGCGACACCAGCTCGATCTCCGCGCCGGCAAGATCGATCGTTGCGGGCGCGCAGAACAGCCCCGGCGCCTCGGCGGACTTCACGATGACCTCGTCGAGGGGCCGATCCCCCACCAGGACCTCGTAGATCGAGGGGACCCCGGAATGATGGTTGACGCCGAGCCCCGTCGAGGCATTGCCCTGCGGGTCAAGATCGATTACTAGGACCCGGGAGCCATGAGATGCCAGCGCCGCCGCCAGGTTGACCGTCGTCGTCGTCTTCCCTACACCGCCCTTCTGGTTGGCGACCGAGATGATGCGCCGCCGGGTGGGGCGAGGGAATGGTTGTCGTCGTTCTACCACCAGTACTTCCACTGCTGCTGCCGCCGCCGCTCCGATCGGGGTCGAGGGATCGAGCAGGTCCAGTGCGGAGAGCGCGGGGTCATAGCCCCGCAAGCCCCCACCCCTGGCCCCACCCTGGCCCGCCGACGCTGTTTCACGTGGAACGAGACTGTCCACGTGTCGGCTGGTCACGACCGACCTCCCGTGATCGGAGTGAATCCCGTGACGTCCGTCTGACCTGTCTGCCATCGTGCCGCTCACCGTCGCCGCGCCCTCCCCTGCTCTCGGCCCGGGTGCGCTAGGATGAACGTACGGCCCGGAGGACACGGGCGGGTTCCTCCACCCGCCCCTCCCCGCACCTCACGACATCCACGGGATGCCAACCCTGAGTTCCGAGACCGCTGCGCGCGTCCTGCAGTTCCTCCAGGATCCGTGAACCGCGCATCGCCAGCATGACACCACCTGGTCGCAGCATCGGAAAGAGGATTGCGCGCAGCCGCTCCAGGGGAGCGACTGCGCGGGCTACGGCTATCCCGAATCTACGACCGTCCGGGCCGATTCCGGCATCCGGCGCGCGGCCACGTACCACAGAAATCTGGTCCTCCAGACCTATGGTCGCCACAACCTCGTGCAGGAATCGGCACCGGCGTTCCATCGGCTCGAGCAGCACCACCCGCAGATCCGGGCGGGCGAGCGCCAGCGGGATACCCGGCAGCCCCGCGCCGCTGCCGACGTCCACGACATCGGCCTGCGCCGGGACCACGTCGGCCAGGACCGCGCAGTTGAGTACGTGGCGGTCCCAGAGCCGGTCAGTCTCACGCGGACCGATCAGCCCGCGCTCGACCCCGTCGGTCGCCAGCAGCTCGACGTAGCGCGCCGCGGATCCGGTCCGCGTGCCGAAAATCTCCACCGCGACGGGGGGCACCTCGGGGGCATCCGGGAGACCCGTCATGGCCGGATCCCCCGCCATGCCATACGGCCAGCCCGCGCCGGCCGGGCCGCCTGCGTCACCTCGACCGGCCACAGCATCGAGCCGAGCCGGGTTGGGCCCGTGGGCATCGCCAGGTGACCGCCGGCAGCGGGCGGGTGGGAGACCGGATCCGTGGACCCGGCCGGACAGGACGAGAAAGCTGGGCAGGACGAGAAAGTCAGAAGACCGCGCACCCGACAAGCATCCCCGCCGACCTCGAGATGCTCGCGCCGCCACCCCCACGGGAGGCACGGTTCCGGCCCGGGGGACGGATGTCAGGTCGTCCGGTCGGACACCACGGTCCGCTGCGGCCGATCGAGTCGCGGGGCGGCGCCGGCGCAGCGATCGAAGACGGTCAGCGTTCCGGTGAGGGGGAACTGCCAGCCACGGCCGGCGCACCACCCCGCCCGGGGCAGCGTGGCCAGGTCGGGCGCGAGCGCCGGCCGCTCCGCGTCGAAGACGAAGACGAGCAGCCGGGTCGGCGGGACCCGGCGGTTCGCCAGCTCGCCGACCAGGGAGGTACCCGCAGCGCCGAAGAAGATCGTGTCCTGCCGTGGTACCCGGGCCGGTACCCGCCCAGCGCCGGCACTGGGGAGAGCTGCCGGCTCACGCGCCGGGTCGTCACTCGCCTCCATCGCGTACAGCCAGCCAGGCCGGGCGAGGCGGCCCCCGACCACCACCAGGTCTCCCGGGCGGTGCAGCTGCCGGGCCGCGATGGCCGCGTCGACCATCCGATCGAGGCCACGAGTCCGGTGCCGATGATCCCAGAGCTGCCCGCTTCCCGACAGCGAGGTTCCCAGGAGCGGGACACCAAGCAAGATGATCATTGCGAAGCCGGCCAACGGCAGCACGGCGGTCGGAGAAATCGTGTTCGCGCCGGCGCTCGACGTCGGCGAGACACCGGAAACATCCAATCGTGACTGCTCGGTGACAGTCCTTCCGGTAGGGAGGGTCGGGGTCGCGGCCATCGGTGTCGGTACGGCCGGCTGAGGCCCGACGGCGGGGATACGAGGTCGCACCGCCGCCACGAACAGGACCACCAGCCGCCGGGTGCCCACCACGATCACAACGACGATCAGCGGCACGACGAAGAGGTTGGTCCGGGTCGGCCCGAACGGCCAGTACCGCGCGGCGCTCGCTCCCAGCATCAGCACCTGGGCTCCGCCGAGTACGGTGAGGAGCAGCCTGCCGTCCGGTCGTCGTGCCAGCACGAGGACGCCGGTCAGGCCGGCGATCGACACCGCCACGGCGAGCAGCACCGAGACAACCGGCCCCCCGGGCACCGTCGCATGGATGAGGCTCGGGTCGAACCGGTCGATGCCGGGCGGCATACCGGTGATGAAGGCTCGCATCTGATCGACGATGAAGCGTACGGCCTCGACCGGCCCACGACCGGCGATGAACTGGCGATCCCAGTAGTCGCCGCGACGCTGACTGGACTGGTGCCCGATGAAGAACACGGTGTGCGCCACGCTGATGGCGACCGCGGGCAGGCATTCCACCAGTCGCCAACACCGCACCGGACCGCGCCATACCTCCGCGGTCGCCAACGGCAGCACCAGAAAGATCCCGGGCACGGCGGTCAGGGCCAACAGGCCCGCCGCGGTGCGTCGCAGGAGCCGGGCACGGGAGAACCCGCCGGTGACAGGTTCAGGCTGCGGGGACAGCGAGGGCCGCGGAGATGATCCGGTCGACCAGGCGAGGACGATGCAGACGGCGGCCAGCGCCTCGACGGAATACGGCTTGAGTTGGGTCGCGAGATCCAGGAAGGTCACGTTCAGGCACAGCCAGCACGTGGCGAACACCGCCGCGACCAGGCCGGTGAAACGGCGGGTGAGCAGGACGATCGCGGCACCGAGCAAGGGCACGGCGAGATACCCGGGAAGCCGGAGCGACCAGCTGTGCCAGCCGAGAACCTCGCCGGCCACCCGGGTCAGGCCGAACCAACCCAGCGCCGAGGGGGTGTTGGCGACGGTCAGCTCCGGCCAGAACGAGGACGCCGGTTCGCTGACGAAGTGGGCGCGCCAGATCTCGTCGTACCAGAAGGGCCTGGTCAGATAGGCATGCAGAATGCCGAGCACGGCCGCCAAGCCGACACCCACAGCGGCGGCCAGCACGGCGGAACGCGCCGGCCGCCACCGACCCGCCATCGGTCGGCGCCGGTCAGCCGAGAAGGATGACCACCCGGCGGCCGGGTTCCTCGCCCTCGGACTCACTGTGCACGCCGTCGATCCCGGCAACGGTGTCGTGCACCACCTTGCGCTCGAACGGCGTCATGGGAGCCAGCTTCTCCGGCTCACCACGCGTGATGGCGCGCGACGCCGCGGCGATCGCAATCTTGCGAAGCTCGACCCGCCGCCGGGCGCGATGGCCGCCGACGTCGAGCATGAGACGGCTGCGGGTGCCCGTCTTCTGGAGCACCGCGAGCCTGGTCAGTTCCTGCAACGCCTCCAGCGTCTCGCCGCCCGCCCCGATGAGCTTGTCCAGCCCCTCGCCTACCACGGCGACGACGGCGCGGCCGCTCTCGACGTCGAGATCGAGGTCACCGTCCATGTCGACGATGTCGAGCAGACCCTCGATGTAGTCGGCGGCGATCTCGCCTTCCAACTCGAGATCGGACAGACGCCGATCCTCCGTGCCGGCAGTCTCGTCCGAGGGAGCGTGCTCGTCGGAGACTCCGGCTCCATCCACAGCCAGTTCAGGTGCCGAACCGGTCATCAGCGACTCTCCAGGGGAACGGGGGCGGCGGAGCAGAGATTACGGGATGCCGCCACTCGATGACGAAATCGGGTCGGCAGCCTGCCGGTTGGTCGGTTGGTCGGTTGGTCGGGAACGGCGTCTCCCGGATCAACGCCGCCCACCGGGCCGCTTGCCCTTGCCGCGCCGTTTCGCGGGTCGGGAGCCGCCGACCTGGCGCCGCACTCCGGCGGGTACGGGTGCCGGCCGGGGCGTGCTCTCCCCGTCGGAGGGTGCCGTCGGCCCGCTCGCCGCGCTCTGCCCGGCATTCTTGCCCGGGGCGTTCCTGCGGCCCGCCGCGCTGGTCTTCGCCTCCGCGCTCCGCTCCGTGGATGCGGCCGTGGTAGCGGCGACGCCGTTGTCCGAGACGCCACCGCCCGAGACGCCGTTGGCACCGGGACCGGCCGGCACCCCCGCCTTACCACTCTTCGGAGTCACCCCCGCCTTCGGAGTCACCGCAGTACGGGTCGCGGTCGAGGTGCCGTTACGGGACCGGGTGCCGGGGGGAGCCGTCGAGGACGTCCGACCGGCCGCCGCGGCACCGGAATCGCTGCCCTTGGTCGGGGTCACCGAGGCAGACCGGGGGCGGTTCTTCGACTTCGCCCCGGCTCGGACACCGGGAGCCGGCCGAGCGGGGGTGACGGCGCCGTCGGCGGCCGGACGGGCACCGGGCAGCCGGCCGTTCGCATCCTCGGTCTTGATCGGCGGCATCTTCTTCATGATGAAGAACTGCTGGCCCATGCTCCACAGGTTGGTGGTGAGCCAGTACAGCAGCACGGCGATCGGGAAACGGAAACCAAAGAAGGCGAGCATCAGCGGGGAGCCGTAGAGCAGCGCCTTCTGCATGATCGCCTGCTGCGGGTCGACCGGCCCGGTGCGGGCCATGATCTGGCGCTGCGTGAGGAAGGTCGTAAGACCCATCAGCACGATCAGGACGATCGCGAGAATCCTGACGTGCGTGCTGTCGACGCCGAGGAAGCGCGAGAAATCGCCATCGGAGGTGAACTTGCTCGCCAACGAGATGCCGAACACCTTGGCCGAGGCGATCTGCTCCACCTGGTCCGCGGAGAGCCCGACCTGGGAACGCCAGACCAGCGAGTGGTTCGGGCCCTCGTTCATCGGCGCCAGGTGGGTGAACACGTGGAACAGCGCGATGAACAGCGGGATCTGGAGGAAGATCGGGAGGCAGCCGAGAAGCGGGTTTCCATGCTCCCGCTGCAGCGCCATCATCTCCTGCTGCATGCGGGGTTTGTCGTGCCCGTACTTCTCCCGGATCTCCTTGATCCGGGGCTGCATCACCTGCATCGTCCGCTGCGACTTCACCTGCTTGACGAACAGCGGGAAGATCAGAATACGGACGCAGACGACCAGCAGGACGACCGAAAAGGCCCAGGAGAAGAAACTGGCAGCACCGAAGATCGGCGCGAATCCCTGGTGAAAGAAGACGATCGCGTTCGCCGCGAGGTGGTATAGGGGATCCAACAACAGTCTGACTCCTCACACCCACGGTCCGCGACCGGAACCGGCGATCTCGGCCCGCGCCCCCCGGCTGGGAGACGGAGGACCATGCCTGTGGACGGGCGGTACGGCGACAACCGGATCGCCCGCGCTCCGACCGTCGGGAGACCTGCCGGGGTCGGCCATCGCGCCCCTGGGTCTCCGAACGATTCCCGGAGCCGGATCCGTTCCCGGCACGGGGTCGTACCCGCCGGCCGCAAACGGTTGGCAGCGCAGCAACCGGGCGACGGCGAGGGCACCGCCACGCATACCCCCGTGGCGCCGCACCGCGGCCAGCGCGTAGGCGCTACAGGACGGCTCGAACCGGCACATGCCGGCGTTGCGGGCCGACCAGCCGGCTCGGTAGAGCCGCACGAGCCCGGTAAAGGTCCAGGCCAGGGGACCGCGTACCGCGCCGTCGGCGTTGCGGGCGACCCGCGGCAGGCGGCGCCACACCATCCGGGAGGCCAGCAGGAGGTCGACGACGGCCGCCGTGGCCAGCAGCACGACCAGCACCGTCCCGGCGGTCATCGTCCACGCCCATCCGGGCGCCTGGCATCCGCCGGCCGGGCCACCCTGGCGAGCGCGGCGTCCAGCGCACGGCCGAGCTCCGCGGAGCTCGCCGTCGCCGCATCGGGCAGCGCACGCACGACCAGCATTATCCCCGGCGCGAGCGTGTCCAGCCGAACCCGTACCTGTTCCCGCAACCGGCGCCGCACCCTGTTACGCACGACCGCCTTCCCCACCCGACGGCCGACCACAAAGCCGGCCCGTGCCGGATCGCCGCTTGTTGTCCACAGATTGTGGACAACAAGCGGGCCGGATCGGGTTCGCCGACCCGTGGTCCCCACCCGGGCATGTTCGTCCCGGGTTCGGACGCGGGAGCCCTCAGGAAGCATGACCGGCAAGGGGTACCAGCAGGATCAGCGGGAACCCGCCGTCAGGCGGAGAGCTCGCTGCGGCCCTTACGACGGCGGGCGGACAGGATCGCGCGGCCCGCGCGAGTCCGCATGCGCAGTCGGAACCCGTGCGTGCGGGCCCGCCGACGGTTGTTCGGCTGGAAGGTGCGCTTACTCACGTGAGAACTCCGTCTGCAAGATGGACGCGGGCGGTGATCTTCGCCGCCGAGGGGGGAGTGGGCCGCACCACACGGCCCGGGCAAGCAGATCCCACGACAAACGAAGCGGTCTAACACCGCGGTTCGGCCTAGCCTACACAGAGCGGTGCCTCGGACGGTCCGGCGGCGAGGGATCGCTGCCGGGCAGGGGGGACCTTCGGCGATCCGCCGACCCCGTGCCCGCCGGCCGCGGCTGGCCGCACCACCGTCATCCGGCCATCGCCCGGTCGCCACCAGGCCGACCTTGCCACAACGGCACTACACCGAACGCCAAGACGCGAGCGCACCGCGGCCGCGGCTAGCCGGCATCCGTCCGGCGACCGTGGAATGCCACACTGCCGCAGCGGGCCTTCGGCGCCTCCGACGATGGGGCAGGGACGCGGCCCGGCCGCCGCGGGTACGTTCCGGCCCCGGCACGGCGGCTCGGGCCGCACCTTACGATCCTGGTGGCAACGTCTCACTCGGGGCGGGCACCAGACGGCGTCAGGTATGCCCGCGTTCGGTGAGAACGACCGGCTCGGTGCACCCTGACCTGTGGAAAACGCCTGTGGAGAGGGCGGTCGGCGGAGGGGCCAGGGCGGAACGGGGGGACCTGGAGCGGATTCAAATGACCTCACTGATACAGGTTCATCCCCGGGAACGAGCCGGTTGCGCCACGCCGCATGCCGTGTCGTGTCCATACACAGGTTGTGGACGACGATGTGGAGAACCATCGCGACGAGGCCCCTCAGTCGCTCGGTGGCCGGGGACCACATCACCAGCCGCATCAGCCGCGACGCACCTCCAGCACGCGGGGAGCAGCACCACCCGCAAACCGTACCGAACTGCCCGAGGAGCCCCCGTGTCCAACCTCCGCGCCGACTCCGTCGCCGGTCTGCCGTTCGGGGACGAACCTTCGGGTGACCCGGACCTGGCCGCGGTGTGGAGCCAGGCCGTCGCCGGGGTCGCCGACGGCACGCTGTCCGCCCAGCAGCGTGCCTGGCTGCGGCTGACCCGCCCCCTCGGGCTCGTCCAGGACACGGCTCTGCTGGCCGCGCCGAACGAGTTCACCAAGGATCTCCTCGACTCGCGCCTGCGCCCCTTCTTGTCCACAGCGTTGTCCACAGCCTATGGGCGGGAGATCAGGGTCGCGGTCACCGTCGAACACCTGCCCGATCCGGAACCGATGAGCGGACCGATCCGGATCGTACGGCCGGTGGACGCCAGAGGCGACACCGCACCGGGTCAGGGCTCGGGCCCCGCTTCCGGTTCGGCGTTGAACGCGGGTGCCGGATCGGGATCGACCGACACCGCCGCAACCCCGGTGCCGGGGGCGAGACCGGGCTCGTCGGCGGCCCCGGCATCAGCCGCTCCGGCACCGGCACCGGCACCGACGGCACTGGTGAACGGCGAACTGCCCTTCCCCGACGCCACCGAGGGAACACCACCGGTACGGGTCAGCGCGGGTCTCGGACGCGATGCGGCGCCGCACGAGACCGAACCGGCCCAGGCCCGGCTAAACCCCCGCTACATTTTCGAGACGTTCGTCATCGGCGACAGCAACCGGTTCCCCCACGCGGCAGCGGTGGCCGTCGCCGAGGCACCCGCGAAGGCCTACAACCCGCTTTTCATCTACGGGGACTCCGGGCTCGGCAAGACTCACCTTCTGCACGCGATCGGCCACTACGCACTCAAGCTCTACCCGAACATGCGGGTGAAGTACGTGAGCTCCGAGGAGTTCACCAACGACTTCATCAACTCGATCCGGGACGACCGCCAGCAGGCGTTCCAGCGGCGCTACCGTGACATCGACGTCCTGCTCGTCGACGACATCCAGTTCCTGGAGAACAAGGAGCGGACGCAGGAGGAGTTCTTCCACACCTTCAACGTCCTGCACGACGGCGAGAAGCAGATCGTGATCAGCTCCGACCGCTCGCCCAAGCAGCTCTCGGCCCTGGAGGACCGGCTGCGCAGCCGCTTCGAGTGGGGACTGATGACCGACATCACCCCGCCCGACCTCGAGACGCGCATCGCCATCCTGTCGAAGAAGGCGGCCACGGAGCGCCTGCCGGTACCTCCGGACGTCCTCGAATACATCGCCACGCACATCGAGCGCAACATCCGTGAGCTGGAGGGGGCGCTGATCCGGGTCGCGGCCTTCGCAAGCCTGAACAAGTCCCACGTCGACCGCACGCTCGCCGAGATCGTGCTGCGTGATCTCATCCCCGATGCCGGCAATCCCGACATCACGGCCGCCGCAATCATGAACGCAACGGCGGCGTACTTCGGCGTCTCGATGGAGGACCTGTGCGGCACCTCACGTAGCCGCGTGCTGGTCACCGCCCGTCAGATCGCGATGTACCTGTGCCGGGAGCTGACCGACCTGTCGCTACCGAAGATCGGCCAGCACTTCGGGGGTCGGGATCACACGACGGTCATGCATGCCGACCGCAAGATCCGCGGTCTGATGGCGGAACGACGCGCGATCTACAACCAGGTCACCGAGCTGACGAACCGCATCCGTCTGCAGGCCCGGCAGGCCTAGCGCCGCTGCCCGCTGCCACCGCCCACCGCCGGGCAGCACGATTCCTCCTATTCCCCCCGGCCGGAACGGTCCTGCGGACCGATGGCTGCCGCCCGACGGCGGGGCGTGACGCCTCGCCGGGTGTCACACATGGCGCATGGACCGGACGCCGCGGGGCAGGACTCCCCCGAACAACCACGGACAATCACGGACAACCGGGGACAACCGGGGACAACCGGGGACAACCGCACCGAGCCCACTGGGTGGTTCCGCCCACAGCTTGTGGAAAACGTTGTGGACAGCCTGCGGTCGGAACGGTGGAGTGGCAGTGGACAGCCTGTGGACAACTCGGGGAAGGCCTGTGGAGGGACAACGTGGTCCTTGTGGACGCAGATCGGGCCTGGGGATAACCACTGCGCGCATGCACAGATCCACCCACAAGATTTGCACCGGCCGACAACCCCTCTGACCTGCGGAAACAGTGGTTATCCCCAGTATCCACACCCCCTACTACTACGACCAAATAGATTTTTCTAAGAATGATCAAAAGCTCTTAGTACTAGGGGGTGTGGACAACGGCTCGAGCCCGGATCCGAGCGATCTACGTGCCGCGGCTGGACCCCAGGCAAGCGCCCGAAGCGCGGCCGACCGCTCGTCGGCGTCTGCTGGCACTCTGAGATGCTGGTCGGTGTTCCCTGCGGGGTGACTCCGAACAACCGGAGGGAACGACAGGAGGCCTAACCATGAAGTTCCGGGTGGAACGGGACGAATTCACCGAAGCGGTCGCCTGGACCGCACGCACGTTGCCGAGCCGGCCGACCACCCAGTTGCAGGTGCTCTCGGGCCTGCTCCTCGACGCGACCGGACCGATGCTCAAGATCGCCGCGTACGACTACGAGGTGGCCGCCCAGTGCACGGTGCACGCGACCGTGTCGGAGGAGGGGCGCAGGCTCGTCAACGGCAAACTGCTCGCGGAGATCACCCGGGCGCTGCCCGCGGCACCGATCGATCTGGGCATCGACGGCACCCGTTTGGTGATCACTTGTGGCAATGCTCGGTTCGCGTTGCCGATGCTGCCGGTGGACGACTACCCAGCCCTTCCGGCCATGCCCCCGATCACGGGGCACATCGAGGGATCCGCGTTCGCTGCGGCGGTCTCACAGGTGGCGATCGCGGCCGGTCGTGACGACACGCTGCCGGTCCTTACCGGGGTCCGCCTCGAGATCGAGGGGGACACCCTCACCCTCGCCGCGACCGACCGTTACCGGCTCGCCGTGCGGACGCTGAAGTGGCGGCCGTCGGAAACAGCCGCCGGGCTCGGTGTGGGCGGTGTGACCGGTGCGGACAGCCCCCCGCCCACACCGGTCACGGTCGCCCTCGTGCCGGCCCGCACCTTGCTCGACACCGCGAAGTCGTTGTCGGGTTCAGGGGTGGAGGTGTCCATCGCGCTCGGGGCGGGGCCCTCCGGCGAGACGCTGGCCGGTTTCGCCGGCTCGACCCGGCAGACGACGACCCGGTTGCTCGACGGAAGCTTCCCGCCCTACCGCAAGCTGTTGCCGGACAGCTCGCCGTTGATCGCGCAGCTGGAGATCGCCCCGTTGCAGGAGGCTGTCAAACGGGTGGCGCTGGTCGCTGCGAAGACCGCACCAGTGCAGCTGACGTTTTCCCCGGACCACCTCGTGCTGGAGGCTGGAACGGGCGGTGAGGCGCAGGCGACGGAGACCCTCCCGGTGACCTACGATGGGCCGGAGCTGTCTGTGGCGTTCAACCCGTCGTACCTGCTCGACGCGCTCGGGGCGCTGGAGTCGGACGTCGTACGGGTCGGTTTCGCCAGCGCGGAGGACCCGGCGGTGGCGGCGAACAAGCCGGCGATCCTGACCGGGAAGGCCGACGACGACGGCGAGGTCCCCGACTACCGGTACCTGCTGATGCCGATCCGCCTGCACGGGTGACGTGCACCTCACGCACCTGTCCCTCGTCGACTTCCGGTCCTACCCAGCCCTTGACCTAACGCTAGGTCCGGGAGTGGCCACCTTCGTGGGTGGTAACGGCCAGGGGAAGACCAACGTGATCGAGGCGATCAGCTATGTCGCCACGCTGGCCAGCCACCGGGTCGCCGGGGACGCTCCGCTGGTCCGTGACGGCGCGTCTCGGGCGGTCATCCGCGCCAGGATCGTCCGGGGTGACCGGGCCGCGCTGGTAGAGATCGAGATCGTTCCGGGAAAGGCGAACCGGGCCCGGTTGAACCGGGCTCCCGTCGCCCGGCCGCGTGACATCGTCGGTCTGCTGTGCACCGTGCTGTTCGCCCCGGAGGACCTGGCCCTGGTGAAGGGGGATCCGGCGCAGCGTCGTCAGTTCCTCGACGAGCTGCTGATCGCCCGGACCCCGAGGATGGCCGCGGTCCTCGCCGACTACGACCGGGTCCTCAAACAACGATCGACCCTGCTACGCACCGCCGGGACGGCCCGGCGAGCCGGGGGGCAGGGAGATCTGCGTACCCTCGACGTCTGGGACGGGTACCTGGCCACGCATGGCGCCGAGGTGCTGGCCGCGCGGTTGGCACTCGTCGATGCGTTGCGGCCGGCCGTGGCCGCGGCGTACGAGGCCGTCGCCGGCGCCGAGTCCGCCACCGCGCTGGACTACCGTTCCAGCGTCACCCTCCCGGACACCTTGCCTGCACCCGGTCCACCGGGCCAGCCAGAGCAGCCGGGCGCAGGTCGGCCGAGTCCGGCGGCACCGGATCGGACCATGCTGGCGGAGGCGATCCGCGCCGATCTGGAGGCCGCCCGGCCGCGGGAGGTCGAACGGGGGATGACGCTGGTCGGTCCGCACCGCGACGATCTGCTCTTGTCAATCAACGGGCTCCCGGCCCGCGGCTACGCGAGTCACGGCGAGTCTTGGTCCCTCGCCCTCGCGCTCAAGCTGGCCTCGTTCGACCTGCTGCGTGCCGATGACCGCGAGCCGGTCCTGCTCCTGGACGACGTTTTCGCCGAACTGGACACGCGTCGCCGCGGTCGGCTCGCGGAACTCGTCGCCTCCGCGGAGCAGGTACTGGTCACAGCCGCGGTCGAAACCGACGTTCCCACGGAGCTGACCGGGGTGCGGTACGCCGTCGCCGACGGAGAGGTCCAGCATGCCCACTGAGCGCCCAGACCCCCGGGACCATCCCACCGCGCCCGGGCGGTCCCGGGGAGGGGCCGGGCTCCGAGGGAAGACCGAGGGGCCGGACGGCACCGCAGCCCGCGGAGCGGACCTGGCGCGGGAGATCCTCGCCCAGGCCAAACGGGACGCGCGGGAGCGTGGGCGTGGGCGGGGACGGGGGGGCGCCGGCCACACCGCCCGCCACCCGGCCGGACCCGGCCCTGGTTGCGGTGGCGGGATGCCAGGTGCTGACGGCGGCACGTGGGCCGATGAGGAGGCATCCGCCGGCGCCACCGGGACGGGCGGTCCGTGGGGCCCGGGCTCTCGGGCCCGCCTCGGTGCCCGGCGGGCCGACTCGTCGGACGACCAGGTGCCCCGCCGGCCGCGGATGCCGGGCATCGCACCGCCCGGCCGGGAATGGCGCGAACCGGTCGTTTTCGGGACGGCGATCAACCGGCTGCTGGCGGCCCGTGGCTGGAAGGCTCAGGCGAGCGATGCGAACGTCCTGGCCCGATGGGATGTCATCGTCGGGCCGGACATCGCCGACCACTGCACCCCGGTGTCCCTGCGTGACGGAGAGCTGGAACTTGTCGCGGAGTCGACGGCCTGGGCGACCCAGCTGCGCATGCTGTCCCGGCAGCTCCTCGGCATCCTGCACCGGGAGCTCGGTCCACACGTGGTCCGCCGGATCGTCGTGCGTGGACCGACGGCGCCGTCCTGGCGGCACGGGTCCATCCGAACCGGCGGTCGAGGACCCCGTGACACCTACGGCTGAGACCGGCGTTCGGCTGGCGCCCGCCTGACGCTCCCTACGTTCTCCAGTAGCCCCGGTGCTCCAGGCGCCCCTTGGCGCCTGGAGCGTGCCTGTGGTATCCGTCGGGGCGACTGGGGTGATCATGACGGTTCCGCGGGGTCGCGGTGCCGGTGACAGTCGTGGAGGCGCGCCAAGGCGGTCGGGGGAGTCGGTCCGGTAGGGGGGGTTGGCCATCCCCATGTGCGTGGCGCTGCGCAGACGTCAGGGGGCTCCCTGCGTCCGCTATGGCGGGTTGCCGGGTAGACTGGTGGATACTTCCGCCCAGAACGAGGGGACCCGCCGCGTGGCCTACGATGCAAGTTCGATCAAGGTTCTCGAAGGTCTTGACGCGGTCCGCAAGCGTCCTGGTATGTACATCGGCTCCACTGGAGAGCGTGGACTGCATCATCTCGTCTACGAGGTCGTGGACAACGCGGTGGACGAGGCGCTCGCCGGTTACTGCGACACCATCACCGTGACGCTGCTTGCCGACGGCGGGGTGCGGGTCACCGACAACGGCCGCGGCATTCCCGTCGGCAAGCATCCCACCGAGAAGCGGCCCGCCGTCGAGGTCGTGCTGACCACCCTGCACGCCGGCGGGAAGTTCGACGGCAAATCGTATGCGGTGTCCGGCGGGCTGCACGGAGTCGGCGTCAGCGTGGTCAACGCGCTGTCCACCCGGCTCGACGTGGAGATCCAGCGGGAGGGGCACGTCTGGTTCCAGCCGTACGTGGCGACCCGCCCGGACAAGCCGCTGGCCAAGACCGGGACCACCCGCAAGACCGGGACGTCGGTCACCTTCTGGGCGGATCCGACGATCTTCGAGACCACCGAGTACAAGTACGAGACGCTCGCCCGCCGCCTGCAGGAGATGGCCTTCCTCAACAAGGGGCTGTCGATCACGCTCGTCGACGAGCGTGACGAGGAACGCATGGCGGTCACCTACAAGTACGCCAACGGCCTGGTCGACTTCGTCGGTCACCTCAACGCCACGAAGGACACCATCCACCGCAGCGTGATCTCGCTGGAGTCGAAGGGCGTGGGCATCGAGGCCGAGCTCGCGATGCAGTGGAACGGCGGCTACACCGAGTCGGTCTACACCTTCGCGAACACCATCAACACCCACGAGGGCGGCACCCACGAGGAGGGCTTCCGGGCCGCGCTGACCAGCGCCGTCAACGCCTACGCCAAGGACCAGAACTTGCTCAAGCCGGTGAAGGCCGGGGCCAAGAACAGCGACGAGCGGCTCTCCGGCGACGACATCCGGGAGGGCCTTACCGCGATCATCTCGGTGAAGCTCGCGCAGCCGCAGTTCGAGGGCCAGACCAAGACCAAGCTCGGCAACACCGAGGCCAAGAAGTTCATCCAGGAGATGTGCTACTCGGCGCTCAAGGACTGGTTCGAGGTCAACCGCACCGAGGCTCGGGCTATCGTCAGCAAGGCGCTCGACGCCCAGCGGGCCCGCATCGCCGCCCGTCAGGCCCGCGATCTGACCCGGCGCAAGGGTCTGCTCGGCGGCACCGGTCTGCCGGGCAAGCTCGCCGACTGCCAGTACACCGATCCCGAGCGGTGCGAGCTGTACATCGTCGAGGGTGACTCGGCGGGTGGGTCGGCCAAGGGCGGTCGGGACTCGAAGTTCCAGGCGATCCTCCCGCTGCGAGGAAAGATCCTCAACGTCGAGAAGGCCCGCATCGACCGCGTCCTGAAGAACACCGAGGTCCAGGCCCTCATCCAGGCGCTGGGTACCGGCATCCACGACGATTTCGACATCGCGAAACTGCGCTACCACAAGATCGTATTGATGGCGGACGCCGACGTCGACGGCCAGCACATCCGGACCCTGCTGCTGACGCTGCTGTTCCGGTTCATGCGCCCGCTGGTCGAGGCCGGTCACGTGTTTCTGGCGCAGCCGCCGCTCTACAAGATCAAATGGGGTAGGGAGGACTGGGAGTACGCCTACTCCGACCGGGAGCGCGGCGGGCTGGTCGCCCGCGGGGTGGAGTCCGGGCGCAAGCTGCCCAAGGATGCCATCCAGCGCTTCAAGGGTCTCGGCGAGATGAACGCCACCGAGCTGTGGGACACCACCATGGACCCGGACCGGCGCATCCTGCTGCAGGTCACGCTCGACGACGCGGCGGTCGCCGACGAGTTGTTCTCCGTGCTCATGGGTGAGGATGTCGACGCGCGTCGCAGCTTCATCCAACGTAATGCCAAGGACGTGCGTTTCCTGGACATCTGACCCGGCCGTGTCGCGTGCCTCGGATCGGTCGTCGGGTGGCCCTCAGGTCGGTCCGGGCGCGGCGATCCCGACGGTCCGACCCGGCGAACGGAGGGCTCCGGATCCCACCCGCCGTCGGATCCCACCCGGCCCCGCTGCCCGGGGCGCCCGTCCCGCCCTGACGCCCTGACGACTGCTCCCACTGCCCTGGAAGGACCCCGTGGTCGACGTCCTACCTCCTCCCCCCGGCGACCGCATCGAGCCCATCGGCATCGAAGTCGAGATGCAGCGGTCGTATCTCGACTACGCCATGTCGGTCATCGTCGGCCGTGCGCTGCCGGAGGTACGCGACGGGCTCAAGCCCGTCCATCGCCGGGTCCTCTACGCCATGTACGACGGCGGCTACCGCCCCGACCGCGGGTACTTCAAGTGCTCCCGCGTGGTCGGGGACGTCATGGGTAACTACCACCCCCACGGCGACACGGCGATCTACGACACCCTCGTCCGGCTCGCGCAGGGCTGGTCGTTGCGCTACCCGCTGGTCGACGGGAACGGCAACTTCGGCTCGCCCGGCAACGATCCACCCGCCGCCATGCGGTACACCGAGGCGCGGATGGCGTCCTTGGCGATGGAGATGCTGCGTGACATCGACCAGGAGACGGTCGACTTCGCCCCGAACTACGATGGGCGTTCGCAGGAGCCGCTCGTTCTGCCCAGCCGGTTCCCGAACCTGCTCGTCAACGGCGCCGGCGGCATCGCGGTCGGCATGGCGACGAACATCCCGCCGCACAACCTGCGCGAGGTCGCGAAGGGCGTGCGGTGGGCGCTCGACCACCCGGACGCGAGCGACTCCGAATTGCTCGAGGCGCTGATCGGCATGATCAAGGGCCCGGACTTCCCGACCTCGGGGCTCATCGTCGGCCGTAACGGCATCGAGGAGGCCTACCGCACCGGCCGCGGCAGCATCCGGATGCGGGCGGTGGTGAACGTCGAGGAGAACAAGGGCCGCACCCAGCTCGTCGTCACCGAGCTGCCCTACCAGGTGAACCCGGACAACCTCGCCGAGAAGATCGCCGAACTGGTCCGGGACAACAGGGTCACCGGTATCGCCGACGTCCGGGACGAGACCTCGGCGCGCATCGGCCAGCGTCTGGTCATCGACCTCAAGCGCGACGCCGTCGCCAAGATCGTGCTCAACAACCTCTACAAGCACACCCAGCTTCAGGACACCTTCGGCGTCAACATGCTGGCGATCGTCGACGGCGTGCCGCGTACCCTGCGCCTCGACCAGATGGTCCGCTACTACGTCGAGCACCAGATCGACGTCATCGTCCGCCGGACCCGCTATCAGCTGCGCAAGGCCCGCGAGCGGCTGCACGTCCTGGACGGTCTGCTGATCGCGCTGGATCACCTCGACGAGGTCATCAACCTCATCCGCAACGCCGAGTCGGCGGACGTGGCCCGCGGCCAGCTGATGGAACGCTTCTCGCTGTCGGAGATCCAGGCCACCGCCATCCTCGACATGCAGCTGCGCCGGCTCGCCGCCCTGGAACGTCAGCGGATCATCGACGAGGCGGCCGAACTTCGCGCGAAGATCTCCGATCTGGAGGCGATCCTGGCCTCGCCGACCCGGCAGCGGCAGATCATCGGCGAGGAGCTCGCCGAGGTCGTCGAGAAGTTCGGCGACGAGCGGCGAACCCGTCTCGTCCCGTTCGAGGGCGACATGTCCATCGAGGACCTGATCGCCCAGGAGGACGTGGTCGTCACCGTCACCCGCGGCGGCTACGCGAAGCGCACCAAGACCGACCTCTACCGCTCGCAGCGCCGCGGCGGCAAGGGCGTGCAGGGCGCGGCGCTGCGCGAGGACGACATCGTCGAGCACTTCTTCGTCACGACCACCCACCACTGGCTGCTGTTCTTCACGAACAAGGGCCGGGTGTACCGGGCGAAGGCGCACGAGCTGCCCGAGCAGGCCAGGTCGGCCAAGGGCCAGCACGTCGCGAACATCCTGGCTTTCGGGCAGGATGAGCGGATCGCCGAGGTCATCGCGGTCAAGGACTACGAGGCCGCCCCCTACCTGGTCCTGGCGACCAAGCGCGGGCTGTGCAAGAAGACCGCGCTGCATGACTTCGACTCGAACCGGGCCGGTGGCCTGGTGGCGATCAACCTGCGCGACGACGACGAGCTGATCGCCGCCCGGCTCGTGGCGCCCGGCGACGATCTGCTCCTGGTCAGCCGCAACGCCCAGTCGATCCGGTTCCACGCCGACGACGAGCAGTTGCGGCCGATGGGCCGGGCGACCTCGGGTGTGATCGGTATGCGGTTCGATGCCGAGGACGAGCTGCTGTCCATGGACGTCGTCGTGCCGGGTACGACGGCGGATCTGCTCGTCGCCACCTCCGGTGGATACGCGAAGCGGACGCCGCTGGCCGAGTACCCGGTGCAGGGCCGTGGTGGCAAGGGCGTGCTGACCGCTAAGATCGTCTCGACTCGCGGTGGTCTGGTGGGGGCACTCGTCGTCGATCCCGACGACCAGCTCTACGCCATCGCCTCCAACGGAGGTGTATTGCGGACTGTTGCCAAGGATGTACGGCGGGCGCAGCGGCAGACCATGGGAGTCCGGCTCATCGATCTGGAGTCCGGCGTGCAGGTTGTCGGAGTCGCGCGTAATGCTGATGCGGAGGACACCGACGCCGGGCCCCAGGAAAGCTGAGAGCGAGCCCCGAGAGGCTGACGGTCTCGTGGTCGTGGCCACCCACGCCGAGAACGACGCCGCCCGAGGGGACGGGTGTGCGCGGGACCCGTGCACACCGTCAGGACCGAACCGGGAGAGTCCGTGAGTGACAGTCAGGAAGACCGGCCAGCCCGGTCGGCGGTCTACCGCGGCCCCTCCTCGGCCGCCGGGTCGGAGGGAGCGCGTGACACCGAGCAGTCCCGCCGGCCGAGCAGAGGGGACGGGGCCGGCCCGCGGTCCACGGTGAGACCCGCTTCCCCTGGTTCCTCCGGTGCTGGCGGCGCGGCCAGGGGCGCGGGTTCCTCCGGCCCGGGTTCCGCGGGTTCCGCCGGTGTTTCCGGTTCCGCCGGGCGTGATTCGGAAGCCGGTCGCCGGGCCGGCGCCGGGCCGGCGCCGGGACGCGCGGCGAACGCCGCGGGCCGCTCGTTGTCGCTGCGGGACGGCCGTGGGGGGGACGCCAGCGAGACGGTGAAGGTGCCCGCGGCCGGCGATGGGCCCGCGTCCGGTAATCCGTTCTTCCAGCGGCCCGGGCGGTCCGGTCGGCCCGTGGATGAGCGGGAGGGCGGCCGCGGCCCGGCCGGAGGCGCGGCGGACTCGCTGCCGTCCTCCGCCGGGGGGCCGACGGGTTCGATTGGGTCGTCGAAGGCCTATCCGGCTGAACCCGGCTCGTCGGCGTCGGGTTTGGCGGCGCCCCGCTCCGGATCGGTCCCCGACGGGGCGAAGTCTCCCTTGTCCTCGCGGTCCTTGTCCACCTCCTCCGCGGGCGCGTCGGGCGCAGGTTCGTCGGGTGGCCCCTCCACGGGACGTGCCAGCGGAACGTCGTCGGTGTCCCCATCCGGGTCGGCTCGTACCGGGGCCGCTGGAACCCACTCCGACGAGGCGGGCTCGGCTACCCGGAAACTCGGCTCGGCCGCCGTATCGTCGCCGGCGAAGTCCCTCGGCCTGGCGCCACCCGGACCCGGTCGAGCCACGCCAGGGGGGCCGGCAGTTCGCGTGGAGCCCCCGGCCGAGCGGCCACAGGAGAACGACACCATCTCCCTGGTCCGCCCGCCCAGCATGACGAGGAGCCGTACCACGAATCCCGACAGGAACCGTGCCGCGCCCGAGCGCATGCCCGCCCCCGATCCGGTACGCCCCGCCGCGCCGGGCCCGGCGGGGGGCAGGTCCGGCGGTGCCGGCCCCACGGCGGCCTACGACCGGCCGCTCGCGGCGCCGGAGTCCGCGGGTACCGCCACGACGACGGGCGCTCTGAACAGCGTGACCACGACCTCCCCCGGCGCGCTCGACGACCAGCTCGAGCCGGTCTCCGCTGAGCGGGCGGGTGCCGGTCACTCTCCTGGCCGGTCCGGTCCCGGCTCGTCCGGTTCCGCCCGCCCGCCCGGTCAGGGCCGGCGGGCCAAGCTCAAGCTGTCCAAGGTCAATCCCCTCACGGTGACCCGGGTCAGCTTCGCGTTCTCCCTCTGCGTCTTTGTGGTTCTGCTCGTCGCGATCGCCGTGCTGTGGTTCGTCCTGAACTCGATCGGCGTGTTCGACAGCGTCTCCGACGCGGCCGACACCCTGACCGACAGCAGCAGCACCGACATCCGAGGATGGCTGTCGTTCGGCCGGGCAATGCAGATCAGCTTGCTCATCGGGGCGATCAACGTCATCCTCATGACCGCGCTGTCCACGCTCGGTGCCCTGCTCTACAACCTCTGCGCCGAGATGATCGGCGGCGTCGAGCTGACCCTGAGCGATCATTAGCTTGGAGGTGCGGCGGCGGTCCCACTCCTCCGCCGCCGTCCTGTATTCTTGCACTCGCAGCACGGACCTATAGCTCAGTCGGTTAGAGCGCTTCCCTGATAAGGAAGAGGCCGGTGGTTCAAGTCCACCTAGGTCCACGCGCTGGCCGGTCATGCTCGCCGCCCTGTGGGCGGCTTCGCCGTGGCCGTCATGCTGGCCGGGGGGCCAAGCCCCCCGAACCCCCCGCGTTGCGCCTTCGGAGCTCGCCGTGCCCAGCGGGGTGGTCGGGCCCCGGCGGCGAGGTCTGAGATCGGGGCCGGGTCGACGTGCTGCGCGAGGTCGAGGGCAACGCCACAGGGACGACCCCCGGCTGCATAAACCGTCCACCGGTGATCCGGGAAGATCCCCGCGCGTGCGGGGATGACGCCGCCGCAGCGGGCGTCAGGCTCGGCGGGTCGGGAAGATCCCCGCGTACGCGGGGACGACGAACCACCGGCCTCTTCCTTATCAGGGAAGCGCGGAAGATCCCCGCGCATGCGGGGACGACACTTGCTGACCTGGGAATCTATCAGCGGAGCAGGCCAAAAAACTTCACTCCGCTAAGCCGGCCGTTGGCGGTCGGCAGGGTGCCAGACGTGGCGGCGGAACCCGTGTGCCTGTCAGTGTCCCGGCGACGGCATGGGCGGGCCGCCGGCACGACGGTCCGTACGCGCGGCCAGCGCACATAGCGCAGCCGGCGCAGACCGGGAAGCCTGCGCCACGTCAGGGAGCTGGCCGTGCCGGTCGCGCCGAGGCGGACACCGAGGCGGCGGACACCGAGGCGGGCACCGGGGTGTAGCGAAGCTTCTCTACCAGGATGGACAGCCGGCGGCCCGGTTTCTCCAGGACGACGTAGCTGATCCATCCACCGAGGACGCCGGCCGTGACCAGCAGGGCGGCCACCCACGGAAACGCCGACGGCGCATGACTGACCAGCCCGTGCCGGTCCAGCACTAGCAGCAGAATCGGCTCATGCCACAGGTACACGCTGTAGCTGATCATGCCGAGCCAGACGAATGCCGGGGTGGCGAAGAACCGGCGCCACAGCGTGTCGCGGGGCGCCAGCACGGACGCGGCGAACAGCACACCGAAACCGATCGAATTCAGCGTGGAGAACGCCTCGAACGATGCCGCGGTGTGCCCCCGGACCATCGCGCCAGCGATGATGAGCCCGGCGGCGACGAACCGCAACGCACACGCGAGCGGGGCGGACAACGGCCGTTCCCGACCGCGCCGGACATAGAGAACCGCAGTGATCATTCCGAGGCCGAAGTTGCCGGCATAGTTCTGCGGCGAGAACCAGTACGCCCACTGGTCGTGCTGGGCCCGCACGATGTAGACCGCGTAGACGATCCAGACGGCGGACACCACGATCAGCAGGACCGGCGGCAGGCAGAGCCGCCGCCAGCGATGCGCCTCGGGTAGTCGATGGGTCTGCCGCCGCCGCAGCCAGCCGGCGACCAGGGCGAGGTAGAGATAGAAGTAGACCTCGACGGCCAGCGACCAGGCCGGGCCGATCGTGTAAAACACCCGTTTACTGTCGAAGACCTGGGTGAAGGTCAGGTGTTCGACCAGGTCGATCCAGTCGCCGGGCAGGCCGGGGTTGCGCGCCGCCCATACGATGATGAGCGCCGTGTAGTACAGCGGAAGAATCCGCAGCCCACGACGTATGAGCGTGTCTGTGGGTGACCGTTGGGTCCGGCCGGCCCTGACCCGGTTCACCATCGGCATATACAGCAGGAACCCGGAGACCAGGAAGAACCAACGGATCATCCCGTCGAAGGCGCCGAGGACCTGGCTGAGGAATGTACCCGCGTACGGCGTGTTGCCATTCCCGCGGCAGAACTGATAGGCGTGGAAAATGATCACCGAGATCGCCGCCACGCCGCGGAACCCGCCCAGGTCGACCAGCTCGAGCCTGGGATCGCCCACCGTCGTCTGCCGACGACCGCGGCGGTTTCCTCCGGTCTCTCCGGTGATACCTGCCTCCCCGGCCCGCGGCCGGGCCGAGGTCCGGACCGGCACCGTCGGCCGCTCCCTCGGTGGCGGTAACGGTGGTGGCGGCGGTGGCACCGGTGGCGGTGGGGGCTGCGCCCACCAGGACGGGAGAGCCGGCGCAGGCAGAACCCGGGACCTCGGCACGATGTTTCGAGGGTCGCCTGGTGTGGTCATGACCTGGCTCCGGGGTAAGAGCCTGTTTTGG
>NZ_CDWTMO010000017.1:0-23239 GCF_977946435.1 Frankia sp. CgKIO3
CTACCGAGCCCCGCCCCTACCGAGCCCCGCCCCGTCGCGATGAACGTCCTGGTGGTCAACGCCGGATCGGCCAGCCTCAAGCTGCGGCTGATCGGCCCGGACGACGCCCTGCTCGCCGCGCGCGATCTCACCGCGCCAGCCGGTCGGGCGGACCCGGCCGGGGTCGTCGCCGCGCTGCGCGAGCTCACCCATGAGGGTGGCCAGCCGGGCGCGGTCGGGCACCGCATCGTGCACGGCGGGACGGATTTCACCGCCCCCGTGGTCGTCGACCGGGCCGTGGCCGAGCGGCTGCGGAGGCTGACCGCCCTCGCCCCCCTGCACCAGCCGGCGGCGCTCGCCGCCCTCGACGAGGTCGGGGCGGCCGTGCCCGAGGTGGCGCAGGTCGCCTGCTTCGACACGGCGTTTCACAGCCGGATGCCGGCGGAGGCCATCACCTACGCCATCCCGGCCGAGTGGCGGGAGCGGTACGGCATCCGCCGGTACGGCTTCCACGGCCTGTCCCACGCCCACGTCTCCCGGCGGGCGGCTGCGCTCGCCGGGGCGCGGCGCATCGTGACCTGTCATCTCGGCTCGGGCGCGTCGCTCGCCGCCGTTCTCGACGGGGTGGGGGTGGACACCACGATGGGCTTCACCCCGCTGGAGGGCCTGGTGATGGCCACCCGGTCCGGCACCGTGGATCCCGGCGCGCTGCTGTGGCTGCAGACGGAGGCGGGACTGAGCGCGCACGAGCTCACCGATCGTCTGTTCACCTCGGCGGGGCTGCGCGCGCTCGCGGGGACGGCGGACATGCGGGAGGTCGAGTCCGGCGCTGCCGCGGGTGAGCCGGCCGCCGCGTTGGCGCTGGCGGTCTACCTGCACCGGCTGCGCGCCGGGATCGCCGCGATGACCGCCGCGCTGGGCGGGCTGGACGCCCTGGTGTTCACCGGTGGCGTCGGGGAGAACTCCGCCTCCGTGCGGGCCGGGGCCGCGGCCGGACTCGGCTACCTGGGCGTGGCGGTGGATCCCGAGCGTAACGATCCGGCCCGGGCCGGTGGTACGGGCCCATCTGGTGGCACGGAGCGCGAGATCGGCGTGCCGGGGGCCGCCGTGCGCACGCTCGTGATCGAGGCACGCGAGGACCTGGAGATCGCCCGCGGGACCCGGGCGGCCCTCGCCGGTGGCATTGGGTGACGGTAGTCTGGCATTACGGTAATGTCCCGGATGGCGGGCGCGATCCTGGCGGACCCGCGCGCCGCCGGATGGCACCGCCCGGACGATCCGGTGGCGGTACTCTGAAAGCTCTGTCGCGGCGAGTGGGACGGTGCTGTGCGGTGCGGTGCATTCCGGTGCGCTGCCGTCCCCGCCGGTCGTCCGGTCGTCCCCGATCGGGGCCCGGCCGGTCGCGATCCGTCTCCATCCGGTGACGGCGGGGTCCGATCGGCGTTCGACCCGGTCGCGGTGCCCGACACCGCGCGGTGCGCCGTCCCCGGGCCGGGCGGACGGTATCCGCGTGCGGTGGCCCAGCGGCCCCCGCGGGTCTCGCGCCGGTCGCTTGTGGCGAGTCCGGGGAGCAGGCACGGCTCGGGCCGGCGGAGCGGGAAAGCCGGCGTGGGCGGAGGATGGACCGGTGCCGGCCCGGCGGTGTCGGAGGAGTGAACGCGGAGGTTCGGCGGTCCGGCGGGTGATGTCGGTCGCCAGAGGTGATGTCGGAGGTGCTGTCTAGCGTGACCGGTATGTCAATGTTGCCGCCGGCGCCGTTCGGGCGCGTGATCACAGCGATGGTCACGCCGTTCCGGGCGGACGGCGGTCTCGATGAGGCGGGTGCCGCGGAGCTCGCGAACCGTCTGGTGGACGCCGGCAACGACGGGCTCGTGGTCAACGGCACCACCGGGGAGTCTCCGACGACCACCGACGAGGAGAAGGACCGCCTGGTGCGGGTCGTCGTCGAGGCCGTGGGAAGCCGCGCCCGCGTGATCTCCGGTGTCGGGACGAGTGACACCGCGCACAGCGTGGAACTGGCGCGGGCCGCCGAAGCCGCGGGCGCGCACGGCCTGCTCGTCGTGACGCCCTACTACAACAAGCCACCGCAGGCCGGGTTGCTGCGGCATTTCGTCACCGTCGCCGAGGCGACCGGGCTACCGGTCGTCATCTACGACATCCCCGGCCGGACCGGGGTCCCGGTGGCGTCGGAGACTTTGGTGCGGTTGGCCGAACACCCGCGTATCGTCGCGGTCAAGGACGCTAAGGACGATCTGCCCGCATCCTCCTGGGTGCTGGCGCGGACCGGTCTGGCGTATTACTCCGGCACCGACGCGCTCAACCTGCCGTTGCTGTCCATCGGGGCCTGCGGAGTCATCAGTGTTGTCGGGCACGTGGCCGCACCCGCGATCCGTGCCATGATCGAGGCCTTCGGGGCCGGTGAGGTGGGTCGGGCGATCGCGCTGCATCAGGGCTTGCTGCCCGCGTATGAAGGAATGTTCCGCAGCCAGGGCGTGATCCTGGCCAAGGCCGCGCTGCGGCTGGCCGGGCTGCCCGCGGGGCCGGTCCGGCCACCGTTGGTGGACGCCGCTCCCGCCGAGGTCGCGCGGCTGCGGGCGGACCTCGCCGAGGCGGTCCTCGACGTCGCCGGGCCACCGGGCGCGCCGGCAGGCGCCTCGTCCGGGCCCGTCTCGTCCGGGCCCGCCTCGTCTGTCGGGCTGGCCGTCGCCGCGGCGGGTGAGGTCTCATGAGCCATCCGCATCCCGACCTCGGCCCGCCGCCGCCGCTGCGCGCGGACGGCCTGCGGATCATCCCGCTCGGTGGGGTCGGGGAGATCGGTCGCAACATGACCGTCTTCGAACACGCCGGCCGGCTGCTGATCGTGGACTGCGGGGTGTTGTTCCCGGAGGACGTCCAGCCGGGGATCGACCTGATCCTGCCCGACTTCGCCGCCATCCGGGATCGCCTCGACGACATCGAGGCGGTGATCCTCACCCACGCACACGAGGATCACATCGGGGCGGTGCCCTACCTGCTGCGGGAACGGCGTGACATCCCGCTGATCGGCACCCGGCTCACCCTGGCGCTGATGAACGCGAAGCTCGCCGAGCACCGCGTCAAGGCGGTCACTCAGGAGATCCGGGAGGAGGAGCGGCACGCCTTCGGGCCGTTCGAGTGCGAGTTCTTCGCGGTCAACCACTCCATCCCGGACGCCGTGGCCGTGGCCATCCGCACCGAGGCCGGGCTCGTCTTGCACACCGGCGACTTCAAGATGGACCAGCTGCCGCTCGACGGCCGGCTGACCGACCTGGGGGGCTTCGCGCGGCTCGGCCGCGAGGGTGTGGACCTGCTGCTGTCCGACTCGACCAACGCCGAGGTGCCCGGGTTCGTCACCTCCGAGCGGGAGATCGCCCCGGTGCTCGACGGAGTCTTCCGTGAGGCGACCCGCCGGATCATCATCGCCTGCTTCGCCAGCCATGTGCACCGGGTGCAGCAGGTGCTCGACGCGGCCGAGGAGCACGGTCGGTCGGTCTGCTTCGTGGGCAGGTCGATGGTCCGCAACATGGGAGTGGCCCGCGACCTCGGGCTGCTGCAGGTGCCACCGGGTCTGATCGTCGACGCCCGGGACGTGGACGCGCTGCTGGACCGCAACATCTGCCTGATCTCCACGGGCTCCCAGGGGGAGCCGCTCTCGGCCCTGTCCCGGATGGCCAATCGGGATCACCAGATCCGCATCCAGGCCGGCGACACGGTCGTGCTCGCCTCCAGCCTCATCCCCGGCAACGAGAACGCGGTGTTCCGGGTGATCAACGGGCTGACCCGCTACGGCGCCAAGGTCGTTCACAAGGGCGTGGCGAAGGTTCACACCTCGGGTCACGCCCCGGCGGGCGAGCTGCTCTACGTCCTGAACGCCACCAGGCCGTCCAACGTCATGCCGGTCCACGGCGAATGGCGGCACCTGCGGGCCCACGCCAAGCTCGCCGAGGCGACCGGGGTGCCCCCGGACCACGTGGTGCTCGCCGAGGACGGCATCGTCATCGACCTGCTCGACGGCCGGGCGCGGATCACCGGCGTTGTTCCCTGCGGCTATGTCTACGTCGATGGCGCCGCGGTTGGGGACGTCGGTGAGCCGAGCCTGAAGGACCGCCGGATCCTCGGCGAGGAGGGTTTCATCACGATCACTGTCGTGGTGGACGCCGCGGCGGGCAAGGTCGTCGTCGGCCCGGATCTCTCTGCCCGCGGTTTCTCCGATGCGCCGGGCACCTTCGACTCCGTCTCCAAACTGGTCAGCGACGGGCTGGTGGACGCCATGCGCACCGGGATGAACGATCTGACGGCCCTGCAGCAGCTCGTGCGGCGCACGGTCGGTCGCTGGGTCAACGAGAACTACCGGCGCCGCCCGATGATCGTTCCGGTGGTTCTCGAGGTCTGAGGCGTTGCGGCGCGCCCGGTTCGTCGGGGTTGCCAGTACTCGGGCACGCTCGTGTGTACCGTTTCGACGGTGGCCACACGGACCAGTGGCGCGCGGACGCGTGCGCAGACGGAGACGGCCACGTCCCGGCCGGGGGGCGGTGGTGGGCGTCAAGGCACCTCGCGGGGTGAAGGTACCCCGCGGGGCGGCGGTCAGGGCGGCAAGGCACGCGCATCGACGGCGGCTGGCCGGTCGGGCAGCTCCGGCCGGTCGGGCGGCTCCGGCCGGTCAGGCGGGTCCCGCGCGGCCGGCCGCGGTAGGACACCGGCCCGTCCACCGGCCCGGGCGAGTCGCCCCCCGCTGTCGCTGCTGATCGGCCAGACAGTCGTCAAGAGCGTCTACCGGCTGTGGATGGGCGCGGCGACGGCGCTGGGCACCGTGCTGCGCCGGGCCGGCCGGGGCGCCCGTGAGCTGCACATCGATCCAGGGCACCGGCGTGACGGGCTCGGCCTGACCGCGTTCGGCGGGGCGATCCTGGCCGCTGCCTCGGTGTGGTTCTCCGCCGCCGGGCCGCTGGGGAGGTACGTGGCCGCGGTCCTGGAGCTGCTGGTCGGCGCCGGCGCCTGGGCACTGCCGCTGTTCGGTCTGGGCGCCGCGTGGCGGCTGGTCCGGTCCCCGACCGATCCGGGCAGCCGGGGCCGGGTGGTGATCGGGTGGACGGCGGTCGCCGTCGGTCTGCTCGGCATGGTGCACATCGCTCGTGGCCTGCCCGACTTCTCGGACGGCGTCGCCCGGATGCGGGCGGCCGGTGGCTTCGTCGGGCTGCTCGGTGGCCTTCCGCTGGCCAGCGCGGTGACGCCGTACGTCGCCGTTCCGCTGCTGCTGCTGCTGACGTTCTTCGGCGTTCTCGTCATCACGGCGACCCCTGTCCGCCAGGTGCCCGAGCGGCTCGGTGAGCTCGTCGATCGGCTCACCATCGGGGTGCGCGGTCCCGCCCGGGACGCCGGCGAGTACGACGAGGACGCGGACTTCCGCGACGACCCCGAGGACGATTCGGAGCTGTCCGACGGCCTGCTCGCGGCCGGGGCGGCGGGTACGGGCCGGCGTCGGCGCGGCGGTCGGGCGACCCCGCCCAGGGGAACGCCCCCGGGCGATGGTGAGGTCTTCGACGTCGCCGATGCCGCCGACGTCGCCCGGCCGGCCGCCCGGCCGCCCGCCGGGGACCTCGCCCTCGACTTGTTCGGCGAGCTCGCCGGCCCGGAGGCGGACACCGGCTACGTGACTACGGCCCCCGATCCGGGCGGTGCGGCCGCCGGTGGCGGGGAACCGGTAGCGGGGGCCGCGCCCGGTCCGCCGCGCAAGGCCCGGGCCCGGACAGCCCGGGCGACCGCGGGTGCGGCGGACACCGCGACCGGTGTCCCCGGTCCGGGTTCCGCGGACTTCGGCGGCGAAATCGAGCATCTGGTCCCCCCGGCCGACGGTGACTACCGGCTGCCGTCGCCGACCCTGCTGCGCTCCGGTACGCCGCCCAAGGCCCGCTCGGCCGCGACCGACGGGGTGATCGCCTCGCTGACCGACGTGTTCGCCCAGTTCAAAGTGGACGCCCAGGTGACCGGCTTCACCCGGGGACCGACGGTCACCCGCTACGAGGTCGAGCTCGGTGCCGCGGTCAAGGTCGAGCGGATCATCCAGCTCACGAAGAACATCGCGTACGCGGTGAAGAGCCCGGACGTGCGGATCATCAGTCCGATCCCGGGCAAGAGCGCGGTCGGTATCGAGATTCCCAACACCGACCGGGAGTTGGTGTCGCTCGGCGACGTCCTGCGCAGCGGGGAGGCGACCGGCAACCCGCATCCGCTGGTTGTCGGTCTCGGCAAGGACATCGAGGGCGGCTACGTGCTCGCCAACCTGGCCAAGATGCCGCACATCCTCATCGCCGGGGCGACCGGAGCCGGCAAGTCGACGTGTATCAACACCCTCATCACCTCGGTGCTGGCCCGGGCCACCCCTGACCAGGTGCGCATGGTGCTGGTGGACCCCAAGCGAGTCGAGCTGACGAACTACCAGGGTATTCCCCATCTGATCACGCCGATCATCACGAATCCCAAGAAGGCGGCCGATGCGCTGCAATGGGTCGTGAAGGAGATGGAGAACCGGTACGAGGACCTCGCCGCGTGCGGGGTGCGTCACGTCGACGACTTCAACCGCAAAGTGCGTAACGGTGAGATCGCTGCCCCGCCGGGATCCGAACGTGTCTACGTGCCCTACCCCTACATCCTGGCCATCGTCGACGAGCTCGCCGACCTGATGATGGTGGCGCCGCGCGACGTCGAGGACTCTATCTGCCGGATCACCGCCATGGCCCGGGCGGTGGGCATCCACCTGGTGCTCGCCACCCAGCGGCCCTCCGTCGACGTGGTGACCGGCTTGATCAAGGCGAACGTGCCGTCCCGGCTCGCCTTCGCGACGGCGTCGTTGACGGACAGCCGGACGATCCTCGACCAGGCCGGCGCGGAGAAGCTCGTCGGCCTGGGGGACGCGCTCTTCCTGCCGATGGGAGCGGGCAAACCCGCCCGTATCCAGGGTGCCTTCGTTTCCGAGGACGAGATCGCGGCCATCGTCGACCACACGAAGGAACAGGCGCCGCCGGCGTTCCGGGAGGACGTGTTCGACGCTGGCGGCGAGGCCAGGAAGGAGATCGACGAGGAGATCGGAGACGATCTGCAGCTTTTCCTGCAGGCCGTCGAGCTCGTGGTGAGCACGCAGTTCGGCTCCACCTCGATGCTGCAGCGCAAGCTGCGGGTCGGGTTCGCGAAGGCCGGGCGGCTGATGGACCTGATGGAGAGCCGGGGCATCGTCGGCGCGAGTGAGGGCTCGAAGGCGCGTGACGTGCTGGTCATGCCGGACGAGTTGGAGGGTCTGCTCATAACCCTGCGTAACGGATGAGGAAGCCTCCGATGGAACGTCCCCGCTTTCAGCGCCGGGGGACGCGCCGTAAACTGAAGGCCTCGCGTCCACGGTAGGCGGAAAAGACGGTTGCGGAGGTTCGCTCATGCAGTCCGTGGACGGTCCGCAGCCGCGGGACAGCGTCGGGTCCATCCTGGCAGCGGCACGGCGTGACCGCGGTCTCACGGTCTCCCAGGTCAGCGAGCGCACCCGGGTCAGGGCGGGTCTGATCGATCAGATCGAGCAGGACGACTTCTCGCAGTGCGGCGGCACGGTGTATGCCCGCGGGCATCTGCGCAGCATCGCCACCACCCTCGGGCTCGATCCCGGGCCGGTGCTGGCGGCCTACGACGCCTCGCACGAGCACCAGACCGGCCCGTTGATGATCGTCCCCTCGGCCGAGTTCGATGCGCTGCGCGGGGAGTCCCGCCGGCGGCGCGGCGGGTTCCGGTGGGGTCCGGCAATGATCCTTTCGCTGGTCGTGGTGTGTGTCATCGCGGCTCTCGCGCTGCTGCTGCCAGGTTCCTCCGATTCCTCGGACGACAGGGCCGCGCTGGGGCCGGGCGGGGCCGTGGGGCTCACCCCGACCGTGACCGTCCCGCCGGCCTCGAGGAGCCCGGCGGCTCCCACCGCGACCACGCCCGCGCCGACAGGGGTGAACGTCGTCCTGGCGGTACGCGGCGCGCAGAGCTGGCTGGAGGTGCGCGACGACGCCGAGCAGGTCCTGCTCTCCCAGCTCCTGCAGTCCGGCGACAGCCGGACGGTGACGGCGTCGGGGGCCCTGCACATCAAGGTGGGCAATGCCGGTGCGGTCGATGTGTCATGTAACGGCAGGAGCCTCGGGGCGCCGGGCGGACCCGGGCAGGTCGTGACGATCCGGGTGAGCGCCGCCGCTTCCGGCGCCTGCGAGGTCGGCGACGAACAGCGTAGCGGTCTCGTGGCCGCGTCACCGCCCGCGCCGGCCCCGGTAGCCTGACCTGGTGTCCACACGTCTCCATCGCCGGGTAGCTCTGATCACGCTCGGTTGTTCCCGGAACGAGGTGGATTCGGAGGAGCTGGCCGCTCGGCTCGGCGCGGACGGGTGGGAGCTCGTCTCCGACGCCGCCGACGCCGACGCCGTGCTCGTCAACACCTGCGGATTCGTCGACGCGGCGAAGAAGGACTCCATCGACGCCCTGCTGGCGGCGGACGACCTGCGGGCCGGTGGCGGTCCGTCCGGTCCCGCGGACGGCGCCGGCCCGGGTCCGCGCGCGGTGGTGGCCGTGGGCTGCCTGGCCGAGCGGTACGGAACCGAGCTCGCCGAGAGTCTGCCCGAGGCGGACGCGGTCCTCGGATTCGATGCCTATCCGAACATCGCCACGCACCTCGCGGCCGTGCTGGCCGGTACCCCGGTGCCCGCGCACTCCCCGCGTGACCGGCGGACGATGCTGCCGATCACCCCGGTGGACCGGGCCGCGCCCGCTCTCCCGCCGGGCGCGGTGCCCGCCGGAGCCGTTCCGCTGCGCCGGCGGTTGACGACCGGGCCGGTCGCCGTCCTGAAGATCTCCAGCGGGTGTGACCGGCGCTGCGCCTTCTGCGCGATCCCGTCGTTTCGCGGCTCCCACGTCTCGCGGTCGCCCGATGACGTGCTCGCCGAGGCCGAATGGCTGGCCGGTCAGGGTGCCCGCGAGCTGGTCCTGGTCAGCGAGAACTCCACCTCCTACGGCAAGGACCTCGGGGATCTGCGCGCGCTGGAGAAGCTGCTGCCGCAACTCGCGGCGGTGTCGGGTATTGTCCGGGTGCGCACGGTCTACCTGCAGCCCGCCGAGATGCGTCCGTCGCTGCTCGAGGTACTGCTGACCACTCCGGGCCTCGCGCCCTATCTCGATCTGTCCTTCCAGCATGCGAGCCCGCCGGTGCTGCGCCGGATGCGCCGCTTCGGCGGCAGTGGGCATTTCCTCGACCTGCTCGCCCGCGCCCGCGCGCTGGCGCCCGACCTGGGGGCGCGATCTAACGTCATCGTCGGGTTCCCGGGGGAGACCCCCGAGGATGTCGACATCCTCACGGAGTTCCTCGAGGCCGCCGAGCTCGACGCCGTCGGCGTGTTCGGCTACTCCGACGAGGAGGGTACCGAGGCCGCCGGGCTGATGGGCAAGATCCCCGATGAGCTGATCGAGCGTCGGCGGGTACGCGTCACCGACCTCGTCGAGCAGCTGACCGCCGCCCGGGCGGACGCGCGGATCGGCTCCCGGGTACAGGTTCTGGTGGAGGAGGTCGCCGGTGGTCTGGCCACCGGCTGCGCCGCCCACCAGCAGGCGGAGGTCGACGGCGGCTGCGCCGTGCGCCTGTCCCCGGGCGGCGCGGCGGATGACGGGCCGGAGCGCCTCGGGGTGGGGGATCTCGTCGAGGCCCGGGTGGTCACCACCGAGGGTGTCGATCTGATCGCGGAGTTCACCGCGGTGCTCGATCGGGCCCGTCCCACGGCCGCGGTCGCGCGGCCGGCGCCGGATCGGGCGGCGGCCCTCGTGGGCCGGGGCGTCGCGGATGGGACGTGACGGCGTCGGGCGCCGACGCCAGGGGGAGCGCGGCGAAGGGCCGTCGCCGCTCCCCGCGGAGCCCGTTTCTGCCCCGGTAGTCCCTGCGGCCCCGGTGGTTAATGTCGCCAACCTGCTGACGATCGTGCGGCTGGTGTTGGTGCCGGTCTTCGTGGTCTTCCTGTTCGCCGGGCCCGACGGGCATACCTGGCGGTACGCCGCCTTCGGCGCCTATGCGGTGGCCGCGGTGACCGACCAGATCGACGGCTCCATCGCCCGCCGCTGGCACCTCGTCACCGACTTCGGCATCCTGGTCGATCCGATCGCCGACAAGGCGCTGACCGGTGCCGCGTTGATCTCGCTGTCCGTGCTCGGTGAGCTGCCCTGGCCGGTCACCGTACTGATCCTCCTGCGGGAGGTCGGCGTCACCCTCCTGCGCTTGTGGGTGATCCGCTTCGGGGTGATCGCGGCGAGCCGTGGGGGCAAGGCCAAGACCCTGCTGCTGAACGTCGCGATCGGTCTCTACGTGCTTCCGCTGGCGGGTGTTGCCGCCACGAGCCGGGCTGTGATCCTCGCGGCCGGCGTGGTGGTCGTCATGGTCACCGGGATCGATTATGTCTGTCGAGCTCTCGCGCTGCGGCGGCGGGCCGCGCGGGATCCCGGCGGTGTCACCCCGCCGACGGGCGCGCCATCCACCGGCCTCTCGCCCGGCACCGGCCCCCCGGTACGTCACCGGGGGGCCGGGCCGGCCGGGTCCGCCCCGTCAACGGCGGCCGGACCGACCACCAGGAAGACGGAGGGGCGGACCGATGCGCGCTGAGCTGCTGGCGGTGGGGGACGAACTTCTCTACGGCGACATCGTCAACGGCAACGCGGCCTGGTTGGGTCGGCAGCTGGCCGATGTCGGAGTGACCGTCACGACGTCGACGGTCGTCGGTGACGACATCGACATGATCGCCACGGCGATCCGGGTGGCACTGGACCGGGCTGACGTCGTCATCATGACCGGAGGGCTCGGTCCCACCCAGGACGACCTGACCCGCGAGGGCATCGCCGCCGCGGCCGGCGTCGGCCTGCGCCGGGACGACTTCCTGGAGTCGATGCTGCGGCGACGGTTCCGGGACCTGGGCCGCGGTGACGGTGGCCGGCGCGTGCCCCAGATGAACTACCGGCAGGCGGACCTGCCCGAGGGGGCACAACCGCTGCCGAACGGCGCCGGAACAGCCCCGGGGATACGGATGGAGATCGGGACCGGCGTCGTCTACGCGATGCCCGGTGTGCCGTTCGAGATGAACGACATGTTCACCGCCAGCGTGCTGCCCGACATCCTGCGCCGGGCCGGGCAGCCCGCGGTGGTCGTCCACCGGGTGCTGCGCACGGCGGGCATGTGGGAGTCGGCCGTCGCCGAGGCCCTCGCGGACGAGGTCGACCGGCTTGCCCCGATCGGCAATCCGCGTATCGCGTTCCTGGCCAGCGGTGGCCAGACCCGGGTGCGTATCACGGCCCGGGCCCGGGATCGGGCCGAGGCCGAGATGCTGATCGCACCGGTGGAGACCGCGGCCCGGACCGCGCTGGGCGCCGGGGTGTACGGCGGTGCGGACGACTCCCTCGAAGGCGTGGTCCTGGGGCTGCTCGTCCAGCGGTCGGCGACGCTGGCCGTCGCGGAGTCCATCACCGGGGGGCTGCTCGCCGGGCGGCTGACCGACGTCCCCGGTGCGAGCGTCGCGTTCCGTGGCGGCATCGTCTCCTACGCCACGGAGGTCAAGGCGTCGGCGCTTGGTGTCGACGAGGGTCTGTTGGCCGCCGGGGGCGCGGTGTCGTCGAGGACGGCCGCCGCGATGGCGGCGGGGGTCCGGTCTCGGCTGGGCGCCACTTACGGGTTGTCCACCACGGGAGTCGCGGGCCCGCGGCCACGGGAGGACAAACCGGTTGGCACGCTGCATATCGGCCTGGCCGGACCGGATGGCACCGTCACCCGGTCGGTACGGCTGCCCGGGGACCGGCCGCGCATCCGCACCTACGCGGTGGTGTCCGCGCTGGACCTGGTGCGTCGGCTGCTCGCCGGGCTGCCGAGCAGCGAGATGACCACAACCGGCGACGGCGCGCCCTGACGCGCGAGACTAATCGCCGGACCTGAGGTGCCTACACAGTTACAGTCCCATCAACGAGGGCCCGATGGTTGCGGTGGTGGGTATACGGTGAACGCATCCCGCGGACGAAGGAGGAGGCTCGATGCTCCTGCTCCGACGCATGCTCGGCGAGGCGTTGCGCCGCCGCCGTCAGGATCAGCACCGCACGCTTCGGGAGGTGTCGTCGGCGGCACGGGTGTCGCTCGGCTACCTCTCGGAAGTTGAGCGTGGGCAGAAGGAGGCCAGCTCCGAGCTGCTTGCCGCCATCTGTGACGCACTGGGAGTACGGCTCGCGGACCTGCTGCGCGAGGTGAGTGAGGATCTCGAGCTCGCCGAGCTGGCGGTGCCCGCGCGGGTCGGCGCGCCCACCGTGGTGGTTCCCGCCCGCGCCGCGGTCGTCGACCGGGCGGCCTGAGTTGGGCGTCCGGCGTCTTCCGGCGTCCCGCCGCGTCGGCTGTCCCGTTCACGTTCGGGGTCTGCTCCGTTCATGACGTGCGCTCCGTTCATGAGGTAGGTCTCGATGAGGTAGGTCTCGGTAGGTGTCTCGTTCGCGATGTCGGGCTGTGCTGGGCGCCGGGGCGTTCTGGACGCATACGGATCTCTTCACGGGGCACGCCGCAGGGAGCAGATGTCTCCGGCGTGAGAGGGGTCGAGTATGAGCGCCATCCGCAGCCCGTTGTCCGACGGGGCACGAAGCGTCACCGGTGAGGCCCTCCAGGGCACGTTGATCGACCTGATTGACCTGTCCCTGTCCGCCAAGCAGCTGCACTGGAACGTCACCGGGCGCACCTTCCGCAGTGTGCATCGCCAACTCGACGAGGTCGTCGACCTGGCGCGTCGTTACGCGGACGCCACCGCCGAACGTGCCGTCGCGATCGGGGTCAACCCGGACGGTCAGTCCTCGACGGTCGCCCGAGGCACCCACCTGCCGGGAGTGGGGGTGGGGTACATCCCGGATGAGAAGGTGATCCGGCAGACGACCGAGGTCCTTGCCGGGGTGGTCACGAGGATGCGTACCCGCATGGACGCGACCGAGAAGGCCGACCCGGTCACCCAGAACCTGATCATCGAGATCGTCCACGATCTGGAGGAGCAGCACTGGATGTTCCAGGCGATGGTGTGAGTCCCGCGCCGGGGGCGGTTTGCCCTCCCCCGAAAGGGCCATCCCCCGAAAGGGGTTGTCTGGTGGCGGGTGGCGGACCCCTCTGCGACTCTCCCGAGATAGTTCTCGTGGCGCAGGTTGGTGTCGATCGTCGTTCCCGGGCGGGCTCCCGGGCATGGCCCGCAGGGAAAGAAGATCGCGTGAATACCCCCGCGTGGCCGGAGGACGATGACGGCTGGTCGGAGTGCCGGCTGGTCCAGGTGTGCAAGAGCTGTAACGGGTTGGGCGAGCTGCTGGTGGTCTTCGCCACCGCGCGCGGCGGCTTTGTGCCGGCCTGCCGGGCATGTCTGGTCTGCGCGGGACGCGGCCGCACGGCGCTGCAGCCGCCCGTCTGAGTCCGCCGCGGGGTAACTGCCGCGGCTCCGGCGTGCGACGATCGATGTATGGCGAATGTCGTCCGCAAGATCTACCGCTATCTGTCGGCCTCGGCGAACCGGAAGTTCGACGAGAAGGCCGACCCGCGGGTGCAGATCGACCAGGCCATCGCGGAGGCCCGGCAGCAGCACGAGGCGCTGGTCCAGCAGGCGGCGCTTGTCGTGGGTAACCAGCGTCAGCTGGAGATGCGCATGGCACGCCAGGTGGACGAGGTCGCGAACCTCACCGAGTCCGCCCGGTCCTCGTTGCTGCTGGCTGACAACGCGCGAGCGGCCGGCGATCTGGCCACCGCGGCCGGCTACGAGGAGACGGCCCAGGCGTTCGCCAGCCAGCTGGTCTCGGCGGAGGCATCGCTGGAGGACCTGAAGAACCTGCACCGCCAGGCCGCCGCGTCGGCCCAGCAGGCCCGGACCGCGGTCGAGGACAACACCGTGCGGATGCAACGCCATCTCGCTGAGCGTGCTCGCCTGCTGACACAGATCGAGCACGCCGCCATGCAGGAGCAGATGACCAAGGCGATGGAGGGGATGTCCTCGCTCGCCCCGGCGGGGGACACGCCCACCCTCGGGGAGATCCGCGACAAGGTCGAGCAGCGCTACGCGGTCGCTCTCGGGCGCCATGAACTCGCCTCCCAGGGGATGGAGGCGCGGATGATCGAGGTGCGGCGCGCGACCATGGACGCCCGGGCCTCCTCCCGCCTCGCCGAGCTGCGCGGTGACATGGCGGCCGGGGGCCAGCTTCCCGCTGGCGCGGGCGGTTCCGCGGCGTCATCCGGTTCCGCGGCGTCATCCGGTTCCGCGGTCAAGCCCACCGGCGGTGGGACGCCGTGAGTCGGAAGGCGGGACCGGCCGTGACCGGCTGGCCGGGGTGGGACGGGGTGCCGGGCGGGGCACTGCGGCCGGTGTTGCCGGACTGGGTGCGTGCCGATGTCGAACGCCGGTCGTTGCTGCGGGCCGAACGGCGCGCCGGGCGTGGCGTCCGGTGGGCGCGTCGTCGGGCGGCGGTGACCGCCTTCGGATGGACCGCCGTGGCCGCGGTGACGCCGGTCGCCGCCGTCGTGGACGGCTGGGGCTGGCTGGTTGTGGGCGGCGCGGCGATCATCAGGGCGGGTCTCGCCGGCTGGGAGACGGCCGTGATCCGGTGGGAGGACCGCGGGTTCGCCCTGCCGAGCGCCCCCGCTCCGCCGCCCTGGGCGTTGCGGCACTCGGCGGTCGCCGAGCCGTTGCGCCGTGGCGAGGCGGGTCTGGCGGCGCTCGTCGCGATGGCCCGGACGCTTGCTCCCGGCGCCGCCCGCGGCCCGGTGCGGGCGGCCGTGGCCGGCGCCGCCGATCTGGTGGACGGGCTGCGGGTCACCGCCAGGCGGGTCGTCGCGTGTGAAAGGGCGGCCCGGGCGGTGACGCATCCCGCTCGACGAGCCGAGATCCTGGCGACGAGGAAGGACCTGGTGGCCGGAATGTCGGCGTCGGTGGCCACTCTGGACGACCTGCTGGCAGCGGCCAGCGAGGTCGTGGGCACGGTGGTCGCGTCCTCGCCGGACCTGGCCCGACTGACCCAGCAGATCGAGGCTCTGCGCAGTTATGCAGCTGCTCTGCGTGAACTTTCCGGTTGATCGCGGATGTCGACGGTGATCCCGGGTGTCGGTTGCCAGCGAAGATTTCAGTAAGGACCTGCGCTGAGCTGGACAGGGGAATCTGGTGATGAAGGTGTCCAGACAGCGGCCGCTGAGGTGTTGACAGTGCGGACCGCCGTATTCGGCGCGGGCTCCGGTGCAGTCGTAGCTGGTGCGGGGTTTAGACGAATCCGCGATTCAGGAGGCTGCTCAGCCAGACGTGGTCACCACGTTCTCGATGCTGGGGGCCGTCGGCGCGGTGACCGGTCAGGGCGTGGCGACCATGCGGACGTGGCGCTTGTCGATAACCACGCCGGTGGGCAGGGTCTCGTCGGCCGTTCCGGCAGAGTAGGCGGTGATGACGGGCTGGGCGGTGCGGTCGCGGTCGAAGCGGCGAATCTGCTCGACCAGCCGCTCGGCGAGCTGGGCGGCGGCGGGGCCGTGGCCGGTGGCGCCGAGTTCGTAGCGGCGTTCGCCGTTCGGGCCGGGATGGTCGACGGGGCGGGGCTTGATGAGGTATGCTAGGGAGTCGCCCTCGACGATCGCGGGGGTGCGGTAGGTGAACGCGGGGCGGCAGCCCCCGGACTCGATGGCCTCGTCTTCGGCGGCGATGCGGCAGGTGCCGGGTGAGGTGGCGGTCAGCCACAGCCAGATGTGGTCGAACGGCTCGTTGGCGACGACGGAGGCGCCGGACCACACGGTGGTCTCGAGTCCAGTGAACACCTCGTGCAGGGCGGCCGGGGCGATGTTCTGGTCGGCATCCCAGTACAGGTCCACGTTGTCAGTGATCGTGCCGGTCTGCTCGCCGGTCGACACGATACCGATCATGGGAATGAACCCGCAGAGCTGGCTGCTTTCCGCCCGGAGATGGGTGTCCTGACGGGCGAAGGCGACACTGCGGGCCTGGCCCCGCCAGTGCAGCGGGACCACGAGCGTACCGCCGGGGGCGAGCTGGTCGAACCAGGCCGGGGGCAGGTCCCACGGCTCGACCGTAACGATGATCTTGTCGTAGGGGGCGTGGTCCGCGTCGCCGATGGCGCCGTCGCCGGTGACCACCCGCACTCGGTCGTAGCTGGTCTCGGCCAGGGCGCGGCGGGCGTGGTCGGTGACGTCGGGGTGGATGTCGATGGTGGTGACACTGCCGCCGTCGCCGACGAGTTCGGCGAGCAGGGCGGCGTTGTATCCGGTCCCGGCCCGATCTCCAGCACGCGGTCGCCGGGCTGCGGGTCGAGCTGGCCGAGCATCATCGCCACCACGGTCGGCACGGAGATGCAACTGGCGGGCCGGTCTGCGCCGGGCTTGATGGTGATCGCCTTGTTGGCGTACGCCTCCTCGACCGAGGCTGCGGGAACGAACCGGTGCCGGGGAACGGCCCGAAACGCCTGCTCGATGCGCTCGGAGCGCAGGTGACCAGCGGTGCGGATGTTGCTGATCATCTGCTCGCGCAGGTCCTCGGGGCGGGTGCTGGTGGCGTTGGTCATCCGGTTCCTTCCGTGTATGTACTTGCGGATACGGGCGAGTGCGTTGGTCCGGCCGTGGGCGGGACGGTGAGCAGGCAGACGTCCCATCCGGTGCCCGGCGGCAGATCGGTGAGCGCGATTCCGGCGTCGCCTTCCAGCATCCCCCTCACCTCCGATAGTTTTCGGGCCGCCTGGGTGCGGCGGTGACGCCAGCGGTGTTCCAACCGGGACAGGACCTCGGCGAATTCGCCGCCGGGTTCGGTGTCGGCGAGCATCCGGCGGGAGACGTGCACCAGCCCGGCCCAGCCGTGGCACAGCGAGTCGTCGCCGAGTTGGGCGAGTTGAGCCTCGTCGGTGAGACACGCGACGAGCGTGGCCCTGGCGTCGGCCACCCTGTTCGGGGTGTCCAGTGCCTGGGCGGTCAGGTGGCGGGCGCGGGCCAGGCCGGGGGCGCCGTAGCACCAGGACGGGCGTTGCGGACCCGGCTGGTCGGCGGCGGCGTTGACCCATTCGCGGGCGGAGATCATGCCGGGCCACCAGGGGATGATCACCGAGCCGCAGCGCCAGGAGTTGAGGAACCAGTCGGTGAGTTCGATCGCGTCGGCCTGTCCGGGCACGGTGATGCCGCCGATCATGGCGGAGGACAGCAGCGCCAGCGGTCCGGCGATGCCGTGCGCCATGCCGAGGTTGGCGTGGCCGCCGGGCCACCACAGGTCGGGCTGGTCGGACGGCCCATTCGCGGTCCACCAGCCGGGCAGTGTGGCCCCGTCGACGGTGGTCCGGCCGGTCAGCCGGACCAGGTAGGTCAGTACGTCGCGTAGCAGGTCGCCGCCGGGGTGGCGCGGGTCGGCGTGGACGGCTTGAAGCAGGCAGACGCCGAGTCCGGTCAGCCCGTTGATCAGGTCGAACTCCCGCAGCGCGGGCAGTTCGCCGCGGTCGATCCGCTCGTGCGCTGCCTCCAGGCGGGTGCAAGTGATCGCGGCGATGTGCTCATCGAGGGTGTGCAGGACGCCGGTGTAGACGGGCTGGCCGGCGGTGCGCAGCACGAACGCGACCGCTGGGGCGCCCCGGTACAGGCCGGCGCCTGTGTCCGCGGCCACGGGTTCGGCGGTCATGGCCTTGACCCATTGGTGGGCGGTGGCCCAGCCTCCGATCCCGGCGCGGGCATAGGCGATGTGCAGCAGCGCCAGCCCGGCGGCCCCGTCTGCCAGGGATTGACCCCAGCCGGGTGCGGGATGCTGCTCGGGCGGTGGCGTGTACGGGTCGGTGTAGGTCACCGGGCACCACCGCTACGGCGGGCTCGCCAGGTGAGCGCGGCTTGCCGGGCCAGGCGGTGGCAGGTGCGTTCGCTGTCCCGGTTGATGCCGACGGCCCGGTTGTGGTGCATGCGCAGCAGCGACTCCAGCACCACGTCGGTGTTCGCCTCCGGTGGCAGCGCCTTGTGGTAGCTGGCCAGCGCGTCGGCGCGGTTGTCCCACGCCGGCCCGATGTCGACGGTCCAGCCGGACAGCGACCACAGCCCGGCCGGGTCGGTGGCCAGCCGGGTCGCTCGCTCGGCCACCGCCCGGTCGAGGGCCGCAGCGGCAGCCGGGGCCGGCCGGGCGGCCAGCCAGTCCATCGCCTCGTTGGGATCGCCGAAGAACCCGCTGACGATGCCTACCATGTTCGCCACCACCAGCCCGAGGTCGACCTCGGTGGTGGGCTGGTGCCGCAGCAGGGCGGCCATGGTGGCGGAGTCGGCGGCGAAGACGTTCTCCGCGGCGTCCAGTGCCTCGCCGTGCCCGTAGCGGCCGACTTCCGGGGAGTAGGTGTCGATCACCAGCCGCCCGGCCAGTCCTGCTTGGCGCATCCGCTGCTCCTACTCCCCGACTGCGTTCGAGTACTGTGCGTAACAGTCGGGGGTAGTGCGCAGCCGCAGGCGCAGGTGGTCTGTCTCCTGTCGGCTGCGGTATCGCAGCCACCAGCACGCGGGTGTGTCGAGCGTGGCCAGCAGGCCGGGAAGCGCCTCGGCGACGATCTCGCCGATCCGTTCGGGATGGGTGAACAGCTTCGCCGAGAGCCAGGTGGCGTCCGGGGCGCCGGGCAGGTGCCCGTGCGTGTTCGTCACGGCGGGTAGGAGGCCGTGCAGCGGGCCGGGTGCAGCGGGGCAGGTGGTGACCAGGGGCAGCGCGATTTCGTGGGCGTGGTCGTCGATCCACCCGTAGTCGGCCGCCGGGGTGGCCGCGTACAGGATCGCCTGGCCGTGCCGTTTGAGGTGGGCGTGCAGGAGGGTGGCGTGGGCGGGCTCGTTGAGGGTGAGGCGCAGCGTGCGGTCCGCGTCGCGGAGCTCGACCACGTCAGGGCAGTCCCAGCGACGCCGCCACCGGTCGAGTACCTGCCTCCACTGGCCAGGACCGGCCTGGCCGGGTGGGAGATCGTCGGGGGCAAGCCGCCACTGGGCCGGGGACAGGACGGTGCGCCGGTAGCGCACCCGTGGCAGGAACGGCAGCCGGACGCGCGGTCCCCAATCGAACTGGTACCAGGCGGCGGAGAACGCCCGTGGCAGGTGCGCCAGGAACCGGGCCAGCGGCGGGGGCTGTTTGTCCAGTGCGAGCGCGTGGAACACCTGCGGCTCAACCACTTGACGACGCGAGATGCTGACCAGGTGCAGCCGGTCGCGGGTCGCGGTGATGGCCAGGTCGTCCATCGTGAGCAGGCTGTCGTCGCCGGGCTGGCGGTGTTCGCCCAGCGGGAGCACGTGGTCGAGGTAGGCCGGGACGCGGCAGACGTTCTCCGCGTGCGGGTACAGCGGCCCGAAGGACATCTGCACCCGCAGCGCCCCGGCGGTGGCGGCGGGCAATGCCCGGTACGCCCGCGCCAGGCCGGACCCGGTGGCCGTCGGGGTGAACCGGCTGGTGAGGGTGCCGGCGGAGCGGGCGGGCGCGACGGTGAGCAGGAAGTCGCCCCGATCCAGCGCTTGGGTGGTGGCGGCGTGGATGCGGGCGGACAACTCCACGTGCGGCGGGATGTACCGGTCGTCGAACGTTTCGCCGGTCAGCTCGCCGATCACGTCGTCGGTCAGGATGATCTCGCGGGTGCCGTCGGCCATCGCCTGCCAGGCCAGCACCAGCAGCCGCTCGTCGCGCTCGGAGATCCCCGGTGGCGGCGTGGGCAGCACGCTCCCGCGATACCCCACCGGATACCCCAGGCCGGCATCCGGGTCCAGCACCTCGGCCAGCGGCACCATCGTGCCCGTGCCGTACTTGTCGACGAAGGCAGAGTGGTAATCACGCCAGGTTGCTTCGCCGGTCGGCTGCCGCGTCACGCGCAGCAGCGCGCTGGCGACCCGCTCCATCTCCTGGGCGACCTGGTTGGGCAGCCGAACCGCGCAGTCGAGCAGCAGGTCCACCGCGAGCGGGGTGCGGCCCTCCGGCGAGAGTTGCCTCATCCGGCGGGTGACCGTCGCGCGGATACGGCTCTGCTCGGCCCGCGTGGTCACCTCGTGATTGTGGTGGCGCAACTCGGCCAGGATGGTGTCGAGGTCACCAACCAGGGGCGCGATGTCCGAGATGGAGACGGCGTCGGCGTCGCGCAGCCGGTCCATGAGGTAGGCGAACGGGTCGGTGACGGTGAACGGGGCACGCAGGCTAGTCAGCAGGTAGCCCTGCCAGACGAGTTCGGTGAGCATGCCCCGCAGGGTGGGTCGGGAGGCGGTGAAGTCCTCGGCCAGCATGTCGATCAGCGCCCCGAACCGGACCGGCGTTGCCGCTAGGTCGTGGACGGCCGCGACCGCGCGGGTGTAGCGGATGGTCACCCTGTTCGGCCCTTGCGGTACTTCGAGTCGCCCGCCGCGGCGGACAGCGAGGTCGGTGACCACCACATCGAGCTGTTCCAGCAGTTCGGGGCACCGTTCGACCCGAGCGATGATGTCGGCCAGCCACCCGGTGTTGACACGAGCCACGCCCCGATGCTCCTCGCCCCAGTCCGCCTGGGCCGTCCTTCCCAAGACCACCGGCGCCACACCGGCGAACAGACCGAACGGGGTGGGGCGGCCGATGCTGCGCAACAGGTACCGCGCGGTGGACAGGGTGGCGCTGCGGATTTGCTTGTCGCTCACGACATGCCCGGCGCGGATGGCGTCGACGCCTTCCCCCAGGGACGGGCTGGCCTGGCGCACGGCACCGGCGAGATCGGGCCGGGACCACATCTCCTCCAGCCAACGCCGGCATCCGCCGATGTCGGTCAGGTCGGGCCAGGAGTCCACGGTGTCGGTCAGCGGAGTTGCTGCGGCCCGCAGCAACGCGACGTCGACGTGTCGGTAGAGCGGCTTTCTGTCGCTGGCACGCATCGGGTCTTCCAAGGGCTGTCGAGATCGGGCGAGTGGGGCAGCGCCGGGGCCGGAGGACGTCGCCCCCGGCCCCGGTGCCGCGCATCCGGGCAGCGGATCTCACACGCCGCCGGTGACGCACGCGGACGCGCAGGTGAGGTCACAGCCGTCGTCGGTGTTGCCCTTGCAACCGGCCAGCGGATGGCCGGGCGGAACGTCGGTGATGATCTGCACGTCGAGGGCGAACGGGTCCTCGGTGGCTGGGGGCGGCGTGGTCGGGGTCTCGGTGGCGAGGGTTGCGGTCATGGTGAACCTTTCGTTGTTGACGGGTGGATATTCTTTAACCTGGCGGTGGAGGCATTGCGGGGCAAGGACTTCCAGGCCAGGAACCTGTTGCGTGCTCGTCCGGCGGGTCGGCTGACTGCGGCCGGCCGGGGAGCGGATGCTGGCGCGCAGCAGCGGGCTGTCCGTGCGCCGGTGTGCCCAGTCGCCGTTGGCGGTGCACACGTACAGCAGGCGTGTGTGCTGGTCCGAGCACGGCCAGACTCCGATGACCGAGGACAGTTCGCCGCGGCCAGGGAGCACCATGAGGTCGTTGAGGTGGATCTGGCCGGCGGGCAGCGGGGTTGTCTTCTCGGCCGGTGCCTCGGGCGCCGGGAGCGGCCTGCCGATGCTTTCCGGCCTGTGCGGCAGCGGGGGCGCTGGGGATGGCGGGAACGGCGGGTAAGAGGTGGCCATCGCCAGCACACAGCAGTCCGGGCACAGGTGCTCTGGCATCGGCGAGCGCCGCTCCCACACGTCGTCTACCGGCAGCCCGCACAACCCGGAGGCGGGCTGGGCGGGATGCACCACGTGGGCGCGGCCGGCACAGAAGGTGCCGCCGGGCCAGTTGGTGCCCCACCACCATCCCGCTACCGGTCCCGTGGGCCGCGCCGTCGTCCGTTCCTCCATCAGCGACCGCACCCCGATCACGCCCGCGGGCCACGAGCAAGCACCTCGCCGACCGCCGCCGGTGGGGAAGATCATCAGTGGGCGTCCGGCGGGCGGCACCGGGATGGAAACCCGGTGGCCCGACCCAGGTCGGGGCTCCGAGTCGGGCCACCGGGCGCTTGCGTCGGCCGCCGCCGTCCCCATCGTTGACGAGTCCGGCCCCACCCGCGCAGCGGCGCGGACCAGCGGGGATCGGCTTAGGTGGGGCCTGGTCGGTCATCGTCAGCGGCGTGGCCATGTCCATCACCATCCCGGTCCGCACCGGCCTTTCCGATCCCCAGCGGTGCTAGCCCCACTGGGGCTTGACATCGCGGGCTCGACACGACCGACTGGTAAGAGCTGGGGTTTACGCTGTGAACCTGCGCGAACACCGTTCGGGAGCGGAAGGCGAGCCATGACTGGTCCAGGACGACAACGCTGTCGGTTCTGCGGCACCGTGCTGGCCACCGCCACCGACCGGATGTGCGGCTCGTGCACCCGCGCCGCGGGGTTCCGCAAGCCGATCCCGGACGGGTTCTACGAGGACGCGGACCTGCGCGCCGCGCTGGCCCGCTACGATTTCGGCGCGGTGTTCGCCGCAGTCCGTCAGCACACCGGGCTGTCCCAGCTCCAGCTCGCTGACCTGCTGGATCTGTCCCAGTCCCGGGTTTCGGCTGTGGAGCGGGGGTGAGCGTCGGCTGACCCACGTCAAGCTGGCTGCCCGTCTGGCCACCCGCCTGCGCATCCCACCGCGATTGCTCGGCTTCCCGGCCGAGGACCCGGGTAGCGTGGTGGCACAGGAGGAGGTGAGCTGGTTGGAGCGCAGGGACTTCCTCACCCTGGTCACAGCCGCCACGTTGGGATCGAGCCTGCATCCCGAGCTGGCCCGGTTGGGCGCGCTACTGCCCGGTGAGGTCGAACCGGTGAGCAGGCCCCGCATCGGCGCCGCGGATGTCGACGCGATCGAGGCGATCACCGACGGATTCCGCCGCTCGGACTTCGCCCACGGCGGCGGGCTGTGCCGCGCTGCGGCCATCACGCAACTGCACCAGGTGCGCCGGCTGGAGGACGCCGTCTGCGCACCGGAGGTCCGAACTCGGCTGCTGGTCGCGGTCGCCGAGCTGGCCAGCATGGCCGGGTGGATGGCTTACGACGTCGAGGACCACGACGCCGCACGCCGTCTGTGGACCTACGCCTTGGACACCGCCCGCCGTGCCGACGACCACCCCCGCGCCCCGGACCTCGCCGTAGACGTGCTGCTGGACATGGCACACCAGGCCCTCACCTGCACGGCCTCGACCCGACCAAACACGCCGATCGCGCGGGTGAGGCGCTGCGCCTGGTCCAGCTTGCCTCGGCCACGGCCGCCAACCGCAGCCACCCGGTCAGCACGATCACTCA
>NZ_CDWTMO010000017.1:23302-38253 GCF_977946435.1 Frankia sp. CgKIO3
GCTACATCTCCGCCGTGCTCGGGTGGTGCCGTGCCGCCCTCGGTGAGCCCGAACCCACCCGCCGCGCCATCGGGAACGCCCAGGACACCTACGCTGCCGCCGACCCGGCCACGACCCCGCCGTGGGCGTGGTTCGTCAACGAGGCGGAGATCACCCCCAGCAGGGGCACTCGCTGTACCTGCTGTCGCTGACCCGCCCGGAGTTCGCGCCCGAGGCCATCGAGAAGCTGACCACGGCGGCCACCGGCTACGGCGCGGAGTACGAACGCAGCCGCGCGGTGATCCTGCCCCCGCTGGCCTCGGTGCAGTTCCAGGCCGGTGATCTCGACGCCGCAGTGGCCACCGGCTACGCCGCGGTGGACGCGATCACGGGGCTGTCCTCCACCCGCGGCTACGCCCGGCTGCGTGTGCTGGATACCGTGGCCGCCCCGCACAACAGGTAGCCCGAGGTCGTCGACCTGCGCGAGCACATCCGCAGGGCGCTGGCTACCACGGCGGCGTAGCCGTCGATGGCCCTGCCCGCACGCCAGGACTCCGGACTGCCCGGCCTGCCGGTGCTGCGCGATGCCTGGCGGGTCTTCGGGGTCGACCCCCACTGGCGCGGAGCTGCTGCATCACCGCTCCAACGCGGTGTACCCGCTGCCCCGCGACCACCTCGTCGTCCGGCTGGCCCCGGACACACCAGTGCGCCGCCGCGCCCAGACCTGAATCGACCTCACCCGGTGGCTGGTCACCCAGCCCGAGCCGATCGCGCTACCACCGGCACCCGGCGAACAACCGGGCATCGCCACCGGGGCGGTCGCCACCTTCTGGACCCACCGGCCCACCACCCCGACACCCACGCAGTCGCACCTGAACGGCTCCCGCTCCGGGCCTGCACCGCGCCGTGCCGTCACCAAACCGGGTCAGCTACTAAAACCTTTGGCTTCCTATTGAAATCTATACCGAAAATAGGATGCCATACTAAAATCTTCGATGGCACCCGACAGCGGGGACGGGCTGTCGTACCTCGTGTCGTGTATCAGGTGTCGTGTACCAGACCGGGTAGCGCCATCGGGTAGGTCGTCGAGACGTTCCGCCCAGTTCCTTCGTGTACCCACAGTGACCGGCGGCGAGTGGCTCCATGAGGGCTTACGAAGCAGAACGTCATTCTCTCGCCCGTTTTGGCGGTGTACTGACCGGTTGATGGCGCCAATGCGGCTCGCGATAAGCTCGGATCACAGCCGGGCGATAACACGGTGCGTATCGATCGGGCGGGCACGCCGCCCACCGGGATATGCCGCTGCTGGCTCACGTGAGAGCGGATGGTAATGTCCGCCTTGTCCTAGTCCGCTGTTCTGGCAAGCAGCGGGTCCAACTGACCAAGGCACATCGCGATTCTCGGTGCTGGCGCGCTCCGGGAAGGTAGGCGATCGTGCTGGGGGGTGGCGCGGTCTGAGCATGACAGGTGGAGCAAGCCGTGACATGCCCTGCCGGGGACACGCCCTCGGTTGATTTTGTATCCGCTGCGCCCGTGGTCGAGCTGGACCGGCCATACAGCCAGCAGCGCTGGTCGCTGATGCTCCCGCATCGTGATCGGCTCATCCACATAGCCCGTAGGCGGTTGCCGAGCAAGGCCGACGCGGAGGACTGTGTACACGAGGCATTCATCCGCGCCGCCGGATTTCGGGATCTCGACGCGAGCCGGATCGGGCAGTTTCTGACGACGACGGTGCTACGTCTGTGTATTGATCATCATAGAGCTCGTCAGCGCGCGGAGCGGGCGGTCGTACGCGGCTATCTGCAGCCGTGGGAGCCGGCCCCGGACGACGCCGTCTGCGACCGTGCGGAAGCCCGCTGGCTGCTGGCCCGGGCCGGGGCACTGCAGGGCCGGGAGCGTGAGGTGATCATGGCTCGGGCGGCCGGGAAGAGTACCCGGGAGGCGGCCGTGGATCTGGAGATCAGTCTCAAGGCTGCCGAGGGAGCGTTCACCCGCGGACGTGCCCGTCTCATTTCCTTCTCTCGGAACTGATGCTCTCGGAACTGATGCTCCGCAGCCGCAGGCCCCGCGGGGTCGGGTGGAAACCGGCGCGCTCCAGGGCGGCACCCAGGGTGCTGCCGACGATCGTCTGGCCGTCCGCCTTCTCCACCGTGAGCCTGCCGAGCCGGCCGTCCCGCACGGCGCGGGCCAACGCCTCCACCGCCGGGGCCACCCGATGGTCGTTCTCGGTCCATGACAGCAGGGAACGGCCCCCGCGTTCCACGTAGAGGATGAGTTCCCCGTCGATGATGACGACCATCGCGCTCGCCTTGCGCCCCGGCCGGTGGCCGGCGGCGCCGTCCGCGTCATCCCCCGGTCGGGTCGGCCAGGGCAGCGCGGCACCGAACGGGTTGGCCGGATCGGCCGCGGCCAGGACGACGGCCTGCGCGGACGATGAGCTCGGTGGGCCGGCCGCCGGCTGCGCCCAGGCCGGGGCGGCCTCGGCGTCCCGCTGTGCCGCGGCGATGGAGCGCAGCCGATCGACCGCTCCCGGGACGGCGAACTGGGCCGCCGACGAAGTAGCCCCGGCGGGCGCGGGCGGCGTCCTCGAAGGCGCTGAGGACCCGGTAGACCCCGGCGAACCCGCCCGGGTGCCGCTCGCTGGTCACCGCGCCGCGGGTGACGATGCCGTGGCGCTCGAGTAGCGCCTCGGCCAGCGCGTGGGCGCGCCGGGTCGGATCGGTGTCCCGCTCGGGCAGCAGCGACCAGCGGCCGGCGGCCGTCGGGGGGCCGGTCCGCCGCGGTATCGCCGGCCGTCCGTACCGTGCCGCCCGGGGACGGGGGATGGCGGCGGAACCCAGCAGGGCGCGCAGCGGGGCGAGAGTGTCGTTGGTCACCCGCCCCGCCCAGACAAGATCCCAGAGCGCGGTGGCGAGCGCCGTGTCGTCGAGCGAGCCCATCCGGTCGGACAGCGCCCGGAAGAACAGGGCCGCCCCGCCGGTGAGCGCGTCGAGAATCGCGGTGTGCAGTGGACCCGAGGCGATCTCCGGGTCGGGCGGAGACAGCAGCAGGGGCGCGGTGTCGGCGAGGACCAGGGTCAACCAGCCGCCGTCCCCGGGCAGCCCGCCGGCGCCCGCCCAGTGCACCTCGCCGGCGGAACACAGCTCGTCGAGCATCGCCGGTGAGTAGTCGGCGACGCGGGCCGGGAGGACGAGCTGTTCCCACGCGCTCGCCGGGATCAGCGCGCCCTGCAGCTGCTCGACGGCGCGCAGCACGCCGTCCACCCCCCGGCCACGTCCGCTGGTGACCGACTGCCAAGCCGGTAGGAAGGCACCGAGGACCCGGGGCGGCACCGCCTCGACCTCCTTGCGCAGGGCGGCCAGGCTGCGTCGTCGCAGCGCGCGCAGCACGCCCGCGTCGCACCACTGCTCACCGCCGCGGTCGGGATGCAGCTCGCCGCGGACGAGGCGGCCGCCGCGGACCAGCCCGTCCAGGACACCGGCGACCACCGCCGTGCCCAGCCCCAGCCGGGCGGCCGGTTCCTCGGTGTCGAACGGTCCGTGGGTATGGGCATAGCGGGAGATCAGGTCTCCGAGAGGGTCACGCACCGGTTCGGTGAAGGCGTCGGGAACTCCCACCGGCAGCGGTACGCCCAGGGCGTCGCGCAGCCGGCCGGCGTCCTCGATCGCGACCCACCGCTCCTCGCCGGCGATACGGACCCGCAGGGCCCGGCGGGTCTGTTCGAGCTCGGCGAGCCAGCCCAGGGTGGCACCCCGGGCGACCGCCTCCGCGGTGGTGAGGTCGCCGAGCATGCGCAGCAGGTCGGCCACCCCCTCGACATCGCGGGCGTGGCGGTCCGGGGCGAGCCGCGCGAGCTCCGTGGCGACCTGCGCGAGCGCCGCGGGATCGATCAGCTCCCGCAGGTCCGCCTCGCCGAGGAGTTCGGCCAGCAGGGAGCTGTCCAGTGACAGCACCTGCGCCCGGCGTTCGGCCAGCGGCGCGTCCCCGTCGTACATGAAGGCGGCGACGTAGCCGAACAGCAGGGCGGAGGCGCACGGAGACGGGGACGGCGTCTCCACCTCCACCACCCGCAGCGTGCGGGCCGACACCTCGCGCATCAGCTCCGCGAGCGCCGGAACGTCGAACACGTCCTGCAGGCACTCCCGCATGGTCTCCAGCACGACGGGGAAGCTGGCGAACGTCGCGGCGACGGACAGCAGCTGTGCGCTGCGCTGGCGCTGCTGCCACAGCGGGGTCCGTCGCCCCGGGGTCCGGCGGGGCAGCAGCAGGGCCCGCCCGGCACACTCGCGGAACCGGCTGGCGAACAGGGCGCTGCTCCCGATCTCCGCCCGCACGATCGCGTCGATCTCGTCCGGCTCGAACAGCGCGAGATCGGCGCCGGGCGGCTCGGCGGCATCCGGGATCCGGGCGACGATGCCGTCGTCGGTGTGCATGATCTGGACGTCGACCCCGTACCGCTCGCGCAGCCGGGCGCCCAGGGCGAGCGCCCCGGGCGAGCGCCCCGGGTGCGTTCACCGGAGCACCGAACGGGGAGTGCACCGCCAGGCGCCAGTCGCCGATCTCATCCCGGAAACGCTCCACGACGATCGTCCGATCGTCACTGAGACGGCCGACGGCCGCCTTCTGCTCGTCGAGGTAGCGCAGCAGGTTGGCGGTGGCCCGATCGTCGAGGCCGGCGGCCCGGACACGGTCGGCCGCCGCCTGCGCCGGCAACCTGGTGATCTCGCGCAGGAACGCGCCGAGCGCGCGGCCGAGTTCGGCGGGTCGGCCTGGGGCGTCGCCATGCCAGAAGGGGAGCCGACCGGGCCGTCCCGGAGCCGGCGTCACCAGGACCCGGTCGGCGGTGATCTCCTCGATGCTCCAGCTGGATGAGCCGAGGAGCACCACGTCGCCGACCCGCGACTCGTAGACCATCTCCTCGTCGAGTTCCCCGACCCGGCTGGAGCGCTCCCCGACGAGGAAGACGCCGAACATGCCCCGGTCGGGAATGGTGCCTCTGCTGGTCACGGCGAGCCGCTGGGCGCCCGGGCGGGCGGTGAGGATCCCGGTGACGCGGTCCCAGGTGATGCGGGGGCGCAGTTCGGCGAACGCGTCGGAGGGGTAGCGGCCGGCGAGCATGTCCAGGACCGCCTCGAAGGCGGAGGCCGGCAGCGTCGCGAACGTCGCGGTGCGTCGGACCAGCGCGCCGAGCTCGTCGACGTGCCAGTCCTCCATCGCCGTCATTGCCACGATCTGCTGGGCCAGCACGTCGAAGGGGTTGCGCGGGTACCGCAGCCGCTCGATCGCCCCCGAGCGCATCCGCTCGGCGACCACGGCGCATTCGAGCAGGTCGCTGCGATGCTTCGGGATGATGACGCCGCGACTGGTGGCGCCGACCTGGTGGCCCGCGCGGCCGGTGCGCTGCATCCCGGCGGCGACGCTCGGCGGGGACCCGATCTGCACGACCAGGTCGACGGCTCCCATGTCGATGCCGAGTTCCAGGCTGGAGGTCGCGACGACCGCGGGCAGCCGGCCAGCCTTGAGATCTTCCTCGATTCCGGCCCGTTGCTCCCGGCTCACGCTGCCGTGGTGGGCCCGCGCGATCTCCGGCCACGCCGTGCCGCCGCCCTGACCCGAGGCGCCCATCAACGCCGCGGGTGACGTCCGGCTGGCTTCCCCCGGCCCGTCCCCGGCCACGGATTCGCCCGCGGCGGTGGCCGCGGCGAGCCGTTCGGCGTACAGCTCGTTCAGCCGGGCGCAGAGCCGCTCCGCGAGCCGGCGCGAGTTGGCGAAGACGATGCTGGCGGAATGGGCCAGCACGAGGTCGAGGACATGCTGCTCGACCGCCGGCCAGATCGACGCTCGGTGCGGTGCGGAGGCCGCCGAGCCGTCCGGGGACCCGTCGAGGAGCTGTCCGCCGAGCCGGGTCATGTCCTCGACCGGCACCACGACGTCGATCTGGAGGGTCTTGGCCGCGGGCGGGCGGACCACCGCCACCGGGGCCGTTCCGCCCAGAAAGCGGGCGACCTCCTCGACCGGCCGCACCGTGGCGGACAGGCCGATCCGCTGGGCCGGGGTGTCCAACAGGGCGTCCAGACGCTCCAGGCTCAGCGCGAGGTGGGCGCCACGCTTGGTGCCCGCCACCGCGTGGACCTCGTCGACGATCACCGTCCGGACGCCGCGCAGCGACTCCCGCGCGGCACTGGTGAGGATGAGGAAGAGCGACTCCGGGGTGGTGATCAGGACGTCGGGGGGCCGGGCGCCGAAACCGCGCCGTTCGGCGGCGGGGGTGTCGCCCGACCGCAGACCCACGGTCACGTCCGGCTGGGGTAGACCGAGCCGTTGCGCGGCGGAGCGTATCCCCGCGAGCGGCGCCCGCAGGTTCCGTTCGACGTCGATGGCCAGCGCCTTGAGCGGGCTGACGTAGAGCACCCGGCAGCGCCGGGTGGGCTCGGCCGGCGGCGCCGAGCGGGCCAGCGTGTCCAGCGACCACAGGAAGGCGGCCAGCGTTTTCCCCGAACCCGTGGGTGCGACGACCAGCGCGTTGCCGCCGGTGCGAATCGCCTCCCACGCGCCCCGCTGGGCGGGGGTCGCGGCGGTGAAGGCCGCGCCGAACCAGCTCCGGGTCGGGGCGGAGAACGCCGTGAGCGGATCCGGCGGATCGGGGGAAGCGAAGCTGGGCACGTTGACCAGTCTGCGTCGAGGGACCGACAACTTTCCGCCGGTGTGGTTCAGGCCGGGCCCGCCGTGGGGCCCGGCCTCGACCCGGTCGTGGTTCCCGCGACCGTGGTTCCCCCCCCGACCGTGGTTCCGCCGGTGGGAACCCCAACCGGGGACCCCCGGCGGGGATCCCCGACCAGGACCCCCTTGGGTGGTCCCGTCCCGTCCGGACGGTGCACACTGGCGAAGTGCGGTTGACCGAGTTCTGGGCGAAGATGAACACATGGTTCGGTTCCGCGTACGCAGAGTCGTTTGCGCGTGATCATGTGTTGTCCGGTCTCGGTGGCGCGACGGTCGAGGTGGCCCTGGCCCGTGGTGACGACGCCAAGGCCGTCTGGCGAACCGTGTGCGAGGAGTTCGATGTGCCGGCGCGGGAGCGCTGAGCCACCGTCCGGTGTGTCGTCGGGTCATCGAACGCATGTTCGTCTAGAGTCGTCCCTGTGCGGCTACTTGTCCACAGATCATCCTCGACCCTCGAAACTGTCGGACCCACGGCCTAACGTCATTCTCGTGGCCAAGACTCGACGACCTCAGCATGGAGTAACTCCAATGGCAGGACTCGACCGTGAGAAGGCGTTGGATAACGCCTTGGCGCAGATCGACAAGCAGTTCGGCAAGGGATCGGTCATGCGGTTGGGGGACGACACCAGGCCGCCGATCCAGGCCATCCCCACCGGTTCGATTGCTCTGGATGTCGCGCTCGGCATTGGCGGGCTGCCGCGGGGGCGCATCATTGAGATCTACGGCCCGGAGTCGTCCGGGAAGACGACCGTCGCCCTGCACGCGGTGGCGAACGCGCAGGCGGCCGGTGGTATCGCGGCGTTCATCGACGCCGAGCACGCGCTCGACCCCGAGTACGCGGGAAAGCTCGGCGTCGACACCGACGGTCTGCTGGTCTCCCAGCCGGATACCGGCGAGCAGGCGTTGGAGATCGCGGACATGCTCGTCCGGTCCGGCGCGCTGGACATCATCGTTATCGACTCGGTGGCCGCGCTGGTCCCGAGGGCCGAGATCGAGGGTGAGATGGGGGACAGCCACGTCGGCCTCCAGGCCCGCCTGATGTCCCAGGCCCTGCGCAAGATGACCGCGGCGCTGGCGAACTCCGGCACGACCGCGATCTTCATCAACCAGTTGCGCGAGAAGATCGGGGTGATGTTCGGCTCCCCGGAGACCACGACCGGTGGTAAGGCGCTGAAGTTCTATGCGTCGGTGCGCCTCGATGTCCGTCGTATCGAAACCCTCAAGGACGGCACGGAGGCCGTGGGTAACCGGACCCGCGTCAAGGTGGTGAAGAACAAGGTGGCGCCGCCGTTCCGGACCGCCGAATTCGACATCGTCTACGGAGGCGGTATCAGCCGGGAGGGTTCCCTGATCGACATGGGGGTCGAGCACGGTATTATTCGTAAGTCCGGTGCCTGGTACACCTACGACGGCGATCAGCTCGGCCAGGGCAAGGAGAACGCCCGGTCGTTTCTGCGGGACAACCCCGATCTGGCCAACGAGATCGAAAAGAAGATCAAGGAGAAGCTCGGCATCCTGCCCAGTCTCGAATCCGATGCCGTGGCGCCCGTCCCGGTCGATCTGTAGCCGATGGCAGGAGCAGATCCGGGGAATGTCGCGGCCGGTCCGTCGTTCGCCCGGACGGCCGTCGCGGCGGACGAAGAGCCGCGGCTGAAGGATCCGATCTCGGTCGCGCGGGAGATCTGTCTGCATCAGTTGGCGACCAGAGCGAGGAGCCGAGCAGAGCTTGCGGCGACCATGCGGCGACGAGGGGTCACCGATGAGATCGCCGGTGTGGTCCTCGACCGGTTGGCCGCCGTCGGTCTGATCGATGATGAGGCCTTCGCCGCCGCCTTCGTCTCCTCCGCTCGGGCCCGTCGTGGGCTGGGTAGGCAGGCCTTGGCCACAGAGCTGCGTAAGCGGGGAGTGGATCCGGACACCGTCGAGGCCGCCGTGGCGGTGGTCGGGGCGGACGACGAGGAGGAGGGCGCCCGCGAGCTCGTCCTTCGTCGGCTGCGGTCGATGGACCGCCTGCCCGAGCAGGGTCCGTACCCGAAGGCTCCTCGCCATGCTGACCCGAAAGGGCTATCCGGTCGAACTGGCGGTCCGGGTCGTGAGCGAGCAAGTCGCTCAGGGGCTCGACGGCGGAGGTCGGATGGCTTGGGTGGTCGATGGCGACGAAGACGACGGCTCGGTGTGAGTGGTGGGGAGATTGAGCCTGGGCCGTCAATGCGCCCTTATTTCTTGACCAGGGATTGTGCGAGACCTAGTCTTTCTTGAAAGGTGACAGGACTCCCGCGGCGACGCGGTCTTGATAGCTCGTCCAACTTCACACGGAGGCAGCCGCTGCGAGTGGGTGCCCGAAGACGGTATGCTCGCCGGCCGGTCGACGTTGGATTGGCCGGTTCGGGAGGCCGTCCGGGCTCCATATCGCAATGGCGCAATCCGCGTGCTGCCCCTCTACGGCTGTGATCGTGCCGAGACGAGGGTCCTTCACCGCTCCAGCCCGCCTGTGCGGGTCCGACGGAAGCGGAGGGAGCAGCGATGGAGGGCGTCCTCGTCGTCCTGTCGTCACTCGTACTTGCCGTCCTGAGCGTTCTGATCCTCGCCGTGGCGCGGTTGGTCCGGGCGACCGGGGTTGACAAGATACCCGACCCCGCTCCGGTGGTGTCCCGAACTCCGGCCGCCCGGGACGTGACCGGTCCGGCGGACGTGACCGGTCCGGCGGACGTGACGAGTCCGGCGGACTTCGACGAGGAGCCGACGGTCCGCGTCCTGCCCACGGTCCGGGAGGGTTCCGGCGCTCCGGCCACGACGGACGCCGACTCACCCGCCGATCGAGACGGCACCGCCGCGTGGACCGGGGGTTCGGCCGTGACCGCCGATCGCTCCGACGGCGGCCTCCGCGCGGCTCATGGTGGTAGCGCGGAGGAGGCGGCGCAGATTGTGGCCCGAGCCGAACGGGAGGCGGCGGAACGGTTGGCGCGGGCTGAGCGGGATGCCGCCGAGATCCGGCAACGCGGCGAGGAGGATGTCGCCCTACTGCGCGAGCGGATGCTCGCCGAGGCGGCAGTCGAAACCTCGCGGCTCCAGGCCGCGGCGAGAGAGTCCGTCCGCGCCGAGCAGGAGGCCGCCCGGACCGAGATCGCCGCGGCGCGGGCGGCGTTCGACGGTGAGCAGCAGGCCCGGCGGACGGAACTGCAGAGCCGGGAGGCTGCGCTAGCCACTCGGGAACAGCGCGTCGAGGACCGGATGGCCAGCATCGACGATCATAGTCGTCACCTGGCGGGCCGCGACCGCGACCTGCTCGACCGGGAGAACGACCTGGCCCGTCGGACGGCCGAGGTGGCCGACCTCGAACGTGCCCGTCATGCCGCGCTGGAGCAGGTGGCCGGGCTCACCGCCGGGCAGGCCAGGGGGGAGCTGATCGCCGTCATCGAGCAGGAGGCCCGGCGGGAGGCGGCGCTGATGGTCCGCGAGATCGAGGCCCGGGCTGAGGAGGAGAGTGAGGAACGCGCCCGCAGGATCGTGACCACCGCCATCCAACGGGTCGCGTCTGACCAGACCACCGAGTCCGTCGTGACGGTCCTGCATCTTCCCGGCGATGAGATGAAGGGCAGGATCATCGGGCGGGAGGGACGCAACATCCGGGCTTTCGAGTCCGTCACCGGGGTCAACGTGCTCATCGACGACACGCCCGAGGCGGTGCTGCTGAGCTGCTTCGATCCGGTGCGTCGCGAGGTCGGTCGCATCACGCTGGCGGCTCTGGTGTCCGACGGCCGGATCCATCCGCACCGCATCGAGGAGGAGCACGCCCGCGCCCAGCTCGAGGCGGCCGAGCGGTGCGTGCGGGCGGGCGAGGACGCCCTGCTCGAGACCGGCATTTCCGAGATGCACCCTGAGCTGGTCAATCTGCTGGGCCAGTTGCGTTACCGAACCAGCTACGGCCAGAACGTGCTCGCGCACCTGATCGAAAGCGCTCACCTCGCCGGAATCATGGCCGCCGAGCTGCGCATGCCGTTTCCACTTGCGAAACGAGCGGCTCTGCTGCACGACCTCGGCAAGGCTCTTACCCACGAGATCGAGGGCTCTCATGCGTTGATCGGGGCGGAGGTGGCCCGTCGCTACGGTGAGGACGAGGAGGTCGTGCACGCGATCGAGGCTCATCACAACGAGGTCGCACCCCGCTCGATCTGCGCGGTGCTGACCCAGGCCGCTGACCAGATCTCCGGTGGCCGGCCTGGCGCTCGCCGCGACAGCCTGGAGTCGTATGTGAAACGGCTCGAGCGCATCGAGCAGATCGCCGGTGACCGTCCGGGTGTCGACAAGGTGTTCGCCATGCAGGCCGGCCGGGAGGTGCGTGTCATGGTCGTGCCCGAGGAGGTCGACGATCTCGCCGCCCATCTGCTCGCCCGGGACGTCGCCAGGCAGATCGAGGAGGAGCTCACCTATCCGGGTCAGATCCGGGTGACCGTCGTGCGCGAGACCCGTGCGGTGGGCACCGCCCGCTGAGCCGGGATGCGGCCGCCGAGGCGGCGGTCCTGGCGGCGGTCCAGCCATCGGGCCAACAGCGACAGCAGCCCGTTGGTGACAATGTACATCACCGCCATGACGGTGTAGATGGGCAGGGCGTACCTGCTGCCCAGGTACTCGACCGCACTGCGTCCCGATCGCAGCAGCTCGCTGTAGGCGATGACGTAGCCCAGTGAGGTGTCCTTGAGCAACGTCACCAGCTGGCTCACCAGCGTCGGGCTCATCCGCCGGACCGCCTGGGGAAACTGGATGAGGCGGAAGATCTGGACCGGCCGCAGCCCGACCGCCGCCGCGGCCTCCGTCTGCCCCCGGTCGACCGACTGGATCCCGGCGCGGAAGATCTCGCTGAGCACCGCCCCGTTGTAGGCGGTCAGCCCGATGACCAGGGCCCAGAACGCCGAGAGCCGCCAGCCGAGCGCCGGCAGACCGAGGTAGGCGAACAGGATGAGCATCAGGACAGGCAGGCTGCGGAACAGCTCCACCAGCAGCGTGGCCGGGATGCGCACCGCCCGGCGCTGGGACAGCCGGGCCAGGGCGAGCAGGGTCCCCACCGCCGAGGCGAACAGCATCGCGGTCAGCGCGGCGCGCAACGTGTCGAGCAGCCCGTTCCACAGCAGGGTGCGCAGCGCCGGTTGATCGACGAAGACACTCCAGCGCTTGCCGTCGAGCTGGCCGGAGTCGGCGAGGCGGAGCACCGCCAGCGTGACCAGCCCGACGAGGACAGCGGCGGCCACCACACTCGCGATCAGGATGCGACGTCGACCACGCGGACCCGGTGGATCGGCCAGGATGATCTCGGTGCTCATCGCGCCCTCGCCACCCGTCGTTCGGCCAGGGACAGCCCGGCTGCCAGCACCGCGGTAAGGATCAGGTATGCCACCACACCGCCGAGCAGCACGACGATCACCGCATCCGGATTGACGGTCGTGAGCCGTTGGACCATGCCGGTCAGCTCCTCGACGCCGAACGCCGCGGCGATCGAGGTGTTGCGGATCAGCGCGCTCACCACGCTGCCCAGCGGTTGCAGCACGTTGCGGAATGCCTGCGGAAGGATGATCATTCGCAGCGTCTGGGAGAAGGTCAGGCCCAACGCACGAGCCGCTTCGGCCTGACCGAGGTCAACCCCATTGATCCCGGAACGCACCGCCTCGCAGACCAGCGCGGCGTGATAAATCGAGAGCGCGACCACCGCGAACGTGAAATATGAGAAGACGATGTCCAGCTGCGGCAGGACGAACACCACGAAGAAGAACACGACGGTCAGCGGGGTGTTGCGGACCGTCTGCACGTAGGCGGTGCCGGTCCAGCGCAGCGGGGGCACGGGGGAGACCCGCATCGCTGCGAGGACGGTACCGAGGATCAGGGCCGCCACGGACGCGAACAGGCTTAGCCCGACCGTCCGGCGGAAGCCCTCGGCGAAGATATCGAGGTTATCGATGACGGCGTCGATCGCTGTCCTCCCTCAGGCGGTGGCGGGTGGACGACCGGTCGGCCCGGGTGAGGCCGACCGGTCGTGCCCCGAGCGATGATTGGCGGATCAGGACGTGTACCGGTCGGCAGCCGGGGGAGTGGGCACGGTCGGCTCCACCTTGCCGAGGGTCGAGGTGTACGCCTTCTCCCAGCGCCCGTCTTTGTAAGCGGCCTCGAGCGTGTCGTTGATGAAGTTCCGGAACGCGTCGTCACCCTTCTTGAGGCCGATGCCGTAGGGCTCCTTCGTGAAGGTGTCACCCACCACCTTGAAGGCGTCGGGGTCCTTGTCGACGAGACCCAGCAGGATGCCCTTGTCCGTGGTGACCGCGTCGACCTGACCGTTCTTCAACGCGTCGGCGCACTTGCTGTACACATCGAACAGCACGAGCTGGGCGGTGGGCGCCACCCGGCGGATGTTCTCGGCCGGCGTGGATCCGCTGACCGAGCACACCTTCTTGCCGGCAAGGGTGTCCTTGCCGGTGATGTCGGTGTTGTTCTTCGCGACCATGATGGACTGGCCGGAGACGTAGTACGGCCCCGCGAAGTCGACGACCTTCTTCCGTTTGTCGTTGATTGTGTAGGTGGCCACCACGAGGTCGACCCGGCCCTGCTGGATGAAGGGTTCACGGTTGGCCGACACGGTCTCCACGTAGGAGACCTTGTCGCGTGGGATGCCCAGGGCATCCGTGACGATCTTCGAGATCTCGACGTCGAAGCCCCCGGGCTGGTCGCTGAGGTTCTTCAGCCCGAACAGGTTCTGGTCGAACTTCGTCCCGATGATGATCTTTCCAGCGTCGTGCAGCCGGGCCATGGTGGTGCCGGCGGTGAAGGTTACCGAGGCGGTGGGTGCCGAGGCGTCGTCGCCGCCGCTCCCACAGGCACTCAGCCCGAGGGCGGCGAGCAGCGTCACGCCGGCGAGGAGCGCGCCGCCGCGCCTGTGGCGGCTGCGTCCGCGTGACAACCCGCCTGAGCTCCCGTTGAGATGCCCGGCGGCGGGGCGCCGCGTCCGGCTGAACGATGTACGCATGACCGATCCTCTCGCGCAGTGCTCCGGACCGCGGGTCCGGAGCAGGTGATCTGGCATCGGGTGGTGTATGTCCCCCTGAGGAACTGCGTCCCTCCGGTGGTACGTGCCTCTGGTGTGCCTCCGGGTGCCGGCGGCGCGGCGGGCGGCGGGTGCGACCGGGTCGGGCCCGGTTGGGCCGGGTCGGTGGAGGTCAGTGCTGCAGGACCCGGGCCAGGAAGTCCCGGGCGCGTTCGGCCCGCGGCGCGGCGAAGAAACTCTCCGGCGGGGCGATCTCGAGGATGCGGCCGTCCGCCATGAAGGCCACCCGGTCCGCGGCGGAACGCGCGAATCCCATTTCGTGGGTGACGACGATCATGGTCATGCCGCTGGTGGCCAGCGACCTCATCACGTCCAGCACCTCGGAGATCATCTCTGGGTCGAGCGCCGAGGTCGGTTCGTCGAAGAGCATGAGCACGGGATCCATCGCCAGCGCCCTGGCGATGGCGGCGCGCTGCTGCTGGCCGCCGGAGAGCTGGCGGGGCAACCGGTCCGCCTTGTCGGCGATCCCCACGCGTTCCAATAGTTCCTGGGCCCGGGCGCGGGCCTGCAGGCGGTTGTGCCCCAGGACCTTGACCGGTCCCAGGGTGACGTTCTCGAGCACCGTCTTGTGCGCGAAGAGGTTGAACGATTGGAATACCATTCCGACCCGTGACCGCATCCGGGCGAGCTCATGGCTCTCCGTGGGCAGGGGACGGCCCTCGAAGAGGATCCGGCCCTCGTCGATCGTTTCCAATCGGTTGATGCAGCGGCACAGGGTCGACTTCCCCGACCCCGAGGGCCCGATGATGATGACGACCTCGCCCGCCTCGACGGACAGGTCGACGTCGGCCAGGACCCGGTTGTCGCCGAACGACTTCCCGACGCCTTCCAGGGTCACCAAAGGCATGTCGACCTCCCGGCACAATGACGGTGTGGTGTTAGGCCGAGCGTCCCGGCGGCCTCATGATGGAACGGCCAGGCGCGCGGATCGGTCGTGGGGCCGACAGCTGGGGCGGTCGTCTCGCGCGGATTTCGGCGCACTGGCGGGAACATTCGAGAATAGTATCCCTGCAGCTATGCAAATATATCGAGCGGGGTGTTGCCTGATATCTTGGGCGGCCTCCAGGCCAGGATGGGTCGCCCCAGCTCCCGACGGGGAGGGTCCCGGTCCCGCCGGCGAGGCGGTCCGCGACGCGATCCCGTCCCCGCCGGACCCAACCCAGAC